>CAZBIT010000046.1:0-10317 GCA_964491835.1 uncultured bacterium | reverse complement strand
AGTGACAAATATTATTCAAAGAAAAAAAATGGATATATTTATCTCGAAGTTATTGCTCAAAATGTCTTAGAAACGGTTAATAAAAAGATAAAAGAGAAAGAATATTATTTTCGGTTCAACAATCATCGAACTCAGGAAGA
This sequence comes from uncultured bacterium, assembly GCA_964491835.1. Classification (GTDB taxonomy): domain Bacteria; phylum SM23-31; class SM23-31; order JAUVVT01; family JAUVVT01; genus CAZBIT01. The sequence goes on along the minus strand of CAZBIT010000046.1, from coordinate 10,177 downwards.
AAGTTCTCTTCATAAAGAGCAAAGGCTCTCTGCAACATATTATGCGTTAACAAATCTTGAAATTCCAGCGTTTGGTATTGAAGTTTCAAGTGAAATTCAAGATATTGAAACTAAAATTAGATATATAACTTTTGTTATTAACGAATTTATGAGTGTATTTGATATTGTTCAGGAATATCCCGTAGTTTATGTTGATGAGCCAGTTTTAAAATTCTTGAATGTTTCAATTAATGGTCAAATTCCACTAAGTCTTAAAAATAATGAAATTCTTTACATAAATTCTGGTGATGAAATTGAAGTAACGCATATTGAGACCAATTATGAAAGAGGAATATCGGTTGATATTGAAGGTTATGGAGGAATACAGGATTTCCTGAAAAAATATAAAATTTTTGAGAACACCCAAATTAATGTGAAAAAAGATAAATACGAGTGTGGTTCTGTAAAAGTTGTCATAAAAGAGGAAAAGAAAGAAAAGACCGATGAAATAAGTTTGAATAAGGATTATTTTTTAATCAAGGTTGAAAATAAAACGATGTTTGTTTTTCCAGGCGAAGAGATTAACATAATAAAAGGTGATAAAATAGAAATTGTTGATATTTCACCTTCTTATAAAAGATATGGAAATATAAGCGTCAATTTTTATGGATTTGAGCCGCCAAATAAATCTGCAGAAGATAGAGGATATATTGTTGATACAAAAAATGATTTGATTCCATTTTACTCGATTGATAAAATAGGAGAAAAATATGAAATCAGAATTGAAAGAAGAATAAAAAGTTTAGAAATATTTGAAAAGGTTTATGTGAATGTAATTGAACCAAAACTTGAATATATCGTCTTGATGTTGAATAATCAAAAATTATGGCTAAACAATGGTGAAGTTTTACGTGCATCTATTAATGACCAAATTAAAATAATTGACGTAAAAACAAATATTTCAAACGAATATAAAAATGACATAAAAGTTAATTTTTATGGTTTTATTAATAACGAAACTTCAAATAACATTAATTTAAAAATTATACTTGATGATAAACTTTTGAAGAATAATTCACGTTTAGGAAAAGATGAAAAATGTGAAATTCGAGTTTCAAGACGAGATAATGTGTTTGGCAAAATATATGTAGATGTTACTACACAAAATATATCAAAAACAGTTAAATCAATTAATTGATACTATTTAAAAGGAAGCAAAAGATGTATTATATCGGCGTTGACCTCGGCGGAACAAAGATACTTACAGGCGTGGTTGATTCAAAAGGGAAAATTATGAAAAAGATGATGGTAATGACTCGCAGGAACAGAACTTGGGAAAAAATTGGAGATGAAATTATCGAATCCATAAAAGAGGTTACCAAATCTTGTGAACTTAAACTTTCTGAAATAAAAAGAATTGGGATTGGGATACCGGGAGCATTGGACAGGCAAAGGTTAAACATTCTTATTGCACCTAATCTTCATTGGAAAAATGTTCCCTTCAGAGATTACATTTATTCCAGGATAAATATTCCAGTAAAATTAGAAAATGATGTAAATTTAGCGACTCTTGGCGTGAATTATTTTGGTGAAGGGAAGAGCGTTTCTTCACTTATAGGAATATTTGTTGGGACTGGAATTGGCGCTGGGATAATTATAGATGGAAAGTTGCTTATTGGGAATAATGGAACCGCGGGTGAGTTTGGACATATGAAAATCCAGATTGGTGGTTATAGGTGTGGATGTGGAAGTATTGGATGTTGGGAAACCCGTGCTTCAAGAATTGCCATTTACAGAAAAATTGATGAATATCTAAAAAATAAGGGCAAAAATAATGAAGTGGGAAAATTGTTTAGTAGAGTAAAAAATAAAGGAAAAGCGGTAATAGAGGGATATAAAATGGGAATGGATGTTGTCGTTGATGCGGTTGATGAAACAAGTCGTTTTTTGGGAATTGGTTTAGGGAGTATTATGAGTATGTTTAATCCAGAAATGATAGCGCTTGGTGGTGGGGTTATTGATGATTTGAGTGAGTTTATGATGCCTGTTATTAAAGAATATGCTGAAAAATATGCAATTTATGGTTCTTTTGAAGGAACTAAAATTATCCATACATCTCTCGGGGGTGATGCGGGTATGCTTGGAGCTGCCGCTTTGGCTATGAGTGATTAGTTATCTTTTATCTTATAAAAAGAAATAATATGCGTATAGTAAATAAACATAAAATAGTTTGTTTAATAATATTAACCATTTTTTTCTTCAATTCTTTGTATGCGGATGTGAAGACAATTAGTGTTAAGAACGTAGGTGATATCGATGTTATAACAACATTAAACGTATCTCAAGTAGGTGACATATTGTTTGTTTCTGCAAGTGAACTTGCAGAGAAACTTCACTGGAAAATCGAATTAAATAAAGAATTGAAACAGGCATTACTTTACCCAGAAGGGAAAATCGTGAAAATTTCGGGAGAAAATCCATTTGTAATGATGGATAATAAAGTATATCAACTTCCAGTAGAGGTAAAATATATTGGTGGTGAATTATTTATTCCTTTAAATCATTTTATTAATAATTTAAATAATGTAATTTCGAATAAATACCTTTTTGATAAAAAAGAAAATTTATTAGAAATTAATCCAAATAAATATAATCTGCACGGTATTGCTATTGAGAAAAAGAAGAATGGGATTCTGGTAAGAGTTGGTAGTTCGAGTAAATTCAAAAATATTTCGAGTTGGAGTCTTCCATCAGGTTGGTTTTACATACAGATTTATGGAGGGAAAATTGATACGGTTGACGAAATGAATTATCCTCCACTTGAAAAAAGCGATGATGTAAAAAAGATTATCATTAATCAAATGGAAGAACTGGCTCAGATTTCGATTAAGTTGAATGAGAAAGTAGAAGAACACATTATAACGCAAGATGAAAAGGCAGGTGAAATACAAATCAGTTTAGTCAAAAAATTGATTAATAATAATAAACCTGATGTAAAAATTGAGAATATTTTAAAAGAACAGAAAAAAAATTGGGAAATAAATACCATCGTTTTAGATGCGGGTCATGGAGGGCAAGACCCTGGAACAAGGGGAATTTCGGGAACCCTTGAAAAAGATGTTGCTCTTGATATTACGAAAAGACTTGGTGCACTCATTGAAAAGAATCTTAATATTGATGTTCAATATATCCGTACCACTGATAAATTTGTTCCTCTTGAAGAAAGAACGAAGGTCGCAAACAATGTAAAAGGAAAATTATTCATTAGCATTCACGGTAATTCTACGGATAGAAGAACAACTAATGTAAGGGGTGTCGAGATTTTTTTTCTAAGTCCAGCAAAAGACGAGACGTCTATCGAGGTTGCCAAAAGAGAAAATAAGGTAGTAGAAATGTATGAAAATGTTGAAAGGTATCAAAATATATTGAAAGGCGATAACATACTTTTTACCATAATGCAGAGTGGATTTATAAGGGAAAGTGAAGAAATGGCTGTGATTCTTTTAAACAGCATTTCAAAAAAAGTAAGAACGGTAAAAAGAGGAGTTAAACAAGGAGGGTTTATAGTTCTCATAGGAGCGTCGATGCCGAGTGTTTTAGTTGAAGTGGGATTTCTTAATAATAGAATGGATGAAAACAATCTTCGTCAAAAAGCATATCGCCAATTAATCGCTGAGGGTATTTTTGAAGGAATTAAAGATTTCATAAAAAGTAGCAGAAGAGAAATAGCCAAGGTAAATAAATGAATACAAAACCAATAGGAGTATTTGATTCAGGAATAGGTGGTTTAACCGTAATGAAAGAAATTGAAAAAAGGTTGCCAAATGAAGACGTTATATACTTCGGAGATACTGCGAGGGTGCCTTATGGGTCAAAATCTGATGAGGTTATAAAAGGATTTTCCCTTCAGAATTCTCTTTTCCTTTTAAAGTTCAATGTTAAATTAATAGTGATTGCTTGTAACACTGCATCCGCAGTTGTACTTGATTATCTTAAAGGTTTATTTAAAGTCCCTATAATTGGTGTTATTGAGCCGGGCGTGATTAGTGCCCTTAATAAATCAAAAACTAAAAAAATAGGCGTAATTGGAACATACAGCACGATAAATAAGAATACTTATGGAAAAATGCTCAAAAATAAAGATAAATCTATTCAAGTTTTTTCCAAACCCTGTCCTTTGTTTGTTCCCTTAGCAGAGGAAGGAATTGTTAATGAGAAGTTTGTGCATATTATTATTGAAAAATACCTATCTAAATTAAAAAATAAAAACATTGATACTCTAATATTAGGATGTACTCATTATCCGATATTAAAAAAACCGATAAAGGAATATTTGGGTAATGGTATAGAACTTGTTGATTCTGCTGAAGAAACCGCAAAACAAGTTGATAAAATTCTAAAAGAAAATAATTTAAAAAACGAAAATAAGAAAAAGGGGAAAACTTTATTTTTTGTTAGTGATATACCGCATCATTTTAAAGAAATGGGGAGAAGGTTTTTGGGTAGAGAAATTGGGAAAGTATCTGTCGTGCATCCAGACGCATTCGGTAATAATTTCATAATTAAATGAATATTTTAAAAAAGAGGTATGAATTTTATTGACATTTTGATTAATTTTTTTTTATATTAAGGGTATGAAAAATATAATTATTGGAATATTGATTATTTTTGTATTTGTTACGTTTAATTCTGCTGTTTTTACGCAAGTTAAAAACAATACGCAGGATAAAAATTCAGATAAATTATCAGAACCAAACCTTCTACCTTTGAAAAGCAGTTTTATCTTACCGAAGGGACTTTCCATTTTCAATCCGGAACGGTTTAAAATGACACAGGCATATTCTATGTTTTATTCCAGTGGTAAGTTTGGTGGTATGAGGGGGCTTTACACCAATACGATTGATTATAAAGTATCTGATGCGGTAAATATGACATTTCGTTTTGTGTATATGTTTAAGCCTGGTATTTTTAATTCAAAAAATTATTCTTTCTCGGGCATTAATAATGGTATTTTTTTGCCGAACTTCGATTTAAAATATCAACCAAGTCAAAATACGATATTAAGATTTAGTTTTAGAACATACACACCAAACTTATTTTTTGACCCAACTTATTTTGATGATTATTATTGGAATAATGATATAAGGTTCTGATAAAAAAATAGTGTGCAGCAAAAAATAATTTCAATACTGTAACCGAGAAAGTCAATCTCGGTTATTTTTTTTAAAATGAAAAAAGTTTTTGGAATTAATTAATATGGTAAGAAGAAAAAGGCGTAAAATAAAAGCATTAAAGGGATTTCAAACGATAGATAAGGATAGGGGTAAAGTTTTTAATTATAGAAAACTTTTTTTAAATGTTGCTTTTTTTGTTTCCATTTTATTGATTATTTATTTTTCTTATGGTCTTTTAAAATCTGAAAAAGTTGAAACGAAGGATACAAATCTTGTGTCGAATATTGGTGATGTTTCAAAAAATGAAGAGAACATTAAGAGTGTGGGTAAGGTTTATACGGTGCAGGTTTTAAATGGATGCGGTGTTAAAGGAGTAGCAGAAAGATTTACAGATTTTTTAAGAAAAAGTGGATTTGACGTTAAAGAATATGGTAATTATTCACCTTTGGGAATGGGGGATAGTTATTATTTTGATATAAGGGAGACAATCGTTATTGACCGTTCGGGTGAATATGCGCCAGCGAAAATTATTGCCAATTCTATTGGGACGGAAAATGTTATAAAACAAATCTCAAAAGACCTGTTAATAGACGTGACTGTAATAATTGGTAAAGATTATAAAAATATGGCTCCTTATAAATAAAAAGGTTATTATTGATTAAAAGGGCTAAAACAATTGCAAAAAAGATAGCACATCTATCACTGTTGAAAAAAGCAGAAGATATAGTAATTATGGATGTGCGTAAATTAACTTCTATTACGGATTTTTTTATAATATGTTCAGCGGACTCTGATAAACAGGTTAAGGCAATTGCTGACTTTATTGTTGAAGAACTTGAAAAGGTAAAAGTTAATTTATGGCACATAGAGGGTTATCAATATTTGCAGTGGGTTCTTCTTGATTATGTTGATGTTGTTGTCCATATTTTTCAAAAAGAAACGAGAGATTATTACAGATTGGAAAGATTATGGGGAGACGCAAAATTTTTGTATATTAATGAAGAAGAATTTGCTAATTCAAATAAGAAAAAGTAAAAAAAAGAATATCGTTTTATAATTGAATATTTTATAAAATTTAAAACAGATAAGTAAAAGAAATCGTGTTGACCTATGAGTTTATTAGTTGTTGGTTCAATTGCATTTGATTCTATTGAAACGCCTTTTGGTAAACTTGATGAATTGCTTGGAGGTTCAGCAACGTTTTTCTCTGCGGGTGCCTCTTTTTTCAGTCCTGTTAGGGTTGTCGCGGTGGTTGGTGAAGATTTTGATTATAATCTGCTTGATTTTATTAAGGATAGGAATGTTGATTTAAGTGGTGTATATGTCGAAAAAGGAAAAACATTCAGATGGGGTGCAAAGTATCAAAAAGATGTTAATATTAGAGAGACGATTTTTACTCATCTCAATGTTTTCCAGGATTTTAAACCTAAAATCCCTGAAAAATTCAAAGAGAGCAAATGCGTCTTTCTTGCAAATATCGACCCAGACCTCCAAAATGAAGTACTTGTTCAGATAAAAAATCCAAGTTTAGTTGTGATGGATACGATGAATTTTTGGATTGGTGGGAAAAGAAAATCTCTTTTGAACGTAATTTCAAATGTCGATGGAATAATTCTCAATGATTCTGAACTTAGGGAATTATCGGAAGAATATAATCTAATCAAGGCAGTAAAAATAGTAAGCAAATTTGGTCCTAAATTGATTATTGTGAAGAAAGGGGAACACGGCTCTTTTATTTATTATGAAGGTGAATTCTTTTTTATACCGGCGTTCCCTCTTGAAAACGTTGTTGACCCCACTGGTGCTGGAGATTCTTTTGCTGGTGGATTTATGGGTTATATTGCGAGTTCTATGAAGTTTGGCTTTGAAGAATTTAAAAATGGTATCATCTTTGGTACGGTTATCGCTTCTTTTTGCGTTGAAAAATTTGGTGTAGAAAGATTTAAATATCTTACAAGAAACGAGATTGATGAACGGGAAAAAGAATTTTTGAAAATGATAAGAATGTAATAATAAATTTTTTCTTATTATGGAATTAATCGTTATTTTTGAAATAATTGCGTTACTGTTTTTTGCATTCTTTTTATTAGTTTTATTGTTTTTTAGAAAAAGGTTAATATGGGTAATTATAAGTGGATTACTTTTTGGGATTACCATTTTAATTTCGATATATGGTTTGGTTATTGTTTTTTCAAGTTATGGAAATGATGTGAAGATTAATCAGACAAAGGAATTTACGATTAGAAAAGGTTCAAATCTTTTTGATATCAGCGATACTCTTTACAAAAATGGCGTAATAGATAGTAGAAGAAAATTTAAATGGATTTCTAAGATATTTAGATTTGATAAAAAACTGAAGTCAGGAAAATACCAAATAACCGAAAAAAATTCTTATTATTCTATAATGTTAATTCTCAATTCTGGAAATGTAATTCAAGAAAAAGTCACTATTCCAGAAGGATTACGAACGGAAAAAATTGCATCTATTCTATCGGAAAAGATAGAAATAAATAAAGAAAAGTTCCTAAGTCTTATAGATGATAAAGAATTTATAAAAAAGTTTGAACTTGACACGATCTCACTTAATGGCTACCTTCTTCCTGAGACGTATCAATTTTACTGGGGTATGGACGAACAGGAAGTAATTACGATATTTATGAATGAATTTAAAGAATTGCTCACGGATTCTGTGGTTGCTCAGATTTCAAAATCGGAATATTCTTTAAGAGATTATATTATACTTGCTTCCATAATCGAAGGTGAAGCATTGCACGATGAAGAGAGAAGTATTATTTCAGCGGTTTTTCATAATCGTTTGAAATTAAATTTAAAATTACAAGCAGACCCTACCATACAGTATATAATTAGTGATGGTCCAAGACATCTTCTTAAAGACGATTTAGAAATAGATTCACCCTATAACACTTATCTTTACGCTGGACTTCCACCCGGTCCTATTTGTAATCCGGGGGGGAAATCGATTTTAAGTGCAATATTTCCCGCCAAAAATGGCTATATTTATTTTGTAGCGAAGGGAGATGGGTATCACATCTTTTCAAAAAATAAAAAAGATCATCTCAAAGCAAAAAAAACCCTTGATAAACTTCGACTCAAATTAAAAAATTCTCGTAAGAGTGATTGATATTCTATGTTATTATAACAGAGTTGGTAAGACGTTATGAAAATAGATACTAGGTTAAATTTTGAAAAAAATCTAAGCCCACAGCAATTGGAAATAGTGGATAGTACTGAAGGTCCAATTCTTATAGTTGCAGGTGCGGGCAGTGGAAAAACTCGCGTGATAACATATAAAATCGCTTATCTTATACTTAATAAAAATGTCTCTCCAAATAGAATTCTAACGCTAACGTTCACTAATAAAGCGGCCAATGAAATGATTGAGAGATTAAAAGATTTCAAGACGCTTAATTATAATGGTCTTTGGATTGGGACTTTTCATTCTATCTTTTGTAGAATCTTACGGCAGGAGGCGAAAAGTGCTGGATATAAAAGTAATTTTTACATATATGATGAAGACGACCAAATAAATGTAATAAAAGAGATAATGGAAAAATTCAACTATAAAGACAGTTCAATTTTACCAAAAACAGTGTATAGGAAAATCGATTTTGCAAAAAACCATCTCATTAAACCAGAAGAATATATTGTAAATGATGATGATAAGTATAATGCTATAGTGAAGAACATATTTTTTGAATACGAAAAATATTTGAGAAATCATAATGCGTTTGATTTTAATGACTTACTAATAAAACCAATCAATATGTTTAATGAAAATCCGAACATATTGAAGAAATATCAAAATAGGTTTAAATATATATTGGTAGACGAATTTCAAGATACGAACCTTGCACAGTATCAATTGTTGAGATTAATTTCACAAAAACATAACAATATATGTGTGGTGGGAGATGATGACCAATCGATATATGGGTGGCGGGGAGCTGAAATTACAAATATTTTAAACTTTGAAAAGGATTATCCAGATACAAAGATATTTAAACTTGAACAAAACTACCGTTCAACCAAAAATATTCTTGAGATGGCTCAATCCATTATAAGATATAATAAAAATCGCAGAAACAAAAATCTATGGACCCTAAAAGAAAGTGGTGAAAAGATAAACGTTAAAGTTCTTAAAGATGAAAAGGAAGAATCTTTATGGATTGCACAAAATATCAAAATTGAAATATATAGGGGAAAAAAGAAACTTTGTAATTTTGCGGTTCTTCTTAGAACAAATGCACAATCTCGTGTTATTGAAGAAGGATTATATAAAGAATCAATACCATATACATTTGTTGGAGGAACGAGGTTTTATGATAGAGCAGAAGTGAAGGATATATTGGCTTATCTTAGGGTAATTGCCAATTCCGATGATGAATTGAGTTTGAAGCGAATAATTAATTATCCTCCAAGAGGTATAGGGGAAGCGACCATTAAAAAAATCGAAGAAATCTCTAAAGGAAAAAAATTAGGTTTTTTTGAAAATATAAAATTAGGAATTGATTTAGATACAATTCCTGAAAGAAACAGGAAAAGTTTGGAAAATTTTTATGACCTCATAGAGAAATATAAATCGTTAAAGAAAAAGATTTCTTTAACTGAACTTGTACGTGCACTTGTTGATGAGATAGGAATTATCGAGATTTTCAAAAGAGAAGGAACGGTTGAATCTTTAGGTAGATTGGAAAACGTGATGGAACTTTTGTCGATTATCTCAGAATATTTAAAACAAAGTGATAATGAAGGGCTTGAAGGATTCATTGAAAAGGTTTCTTTACTTAATGACATCGACAATTGGAGTTCAAAACAAGAAGTAGTTACCTTGATGACTCTACATAATGCTAAAGGACTCGAGTTTTCAACCATTTTTATTCCGGGTCTTGAAGAAGGGCTTTTCCCCATATATACAAGAATGAATAATATAAGTGAAATAGAAGAGGAAAGAAGACTTTTTTACGTTGGCGCTACGAGAGCATTAGACAAACTTTTTCTTTCTT
>CAZBIT010000045.1:0-10349 GCA_964491835.1 uncultured bacterium | reverse complement strand
GTTTTCTATATAATTAGAAAAAAATTTGCAAATATCATAATATTTTTTCATAATTTATTTATGTATTTTAACTATGTATGGGCGACCTGATTGGTCGCCCAATAATCTTTTCAGAATGGACACATAATATTTAAGGATAAAATAAAATTATGCAAACAAGAGAAATATACATAAAAGATATGCATTGTGCTTCTTGTGTATTAAGGATTGAAGGAGCATTAAAGAAAGTTAAGGGCGTTAATGATGTTTCAGTTAACCTTGCAACGAATAATGCATTCGTGGAATTTGATGAAAAGTTTTGTTCACAGGAAGATTTGAAAAATGCAATTAAAGAAGTTGGTTATACTCCATTAATATTTTCGAGAGAGGAATATAATAGAAAAGTAGTTGAAGAGAAAGAAACGCTCATATTAAGGAACAAATTTATCATTGGTGCATTTTTATCTTCCATTGCTTTGGTGTTGAGTTTTAATAATTTCTTTCCGTTAATTTCTGACATAAATGAAAGAATTAAAAACATTATCTTGTTTATTTTGGTATCGCCCGTTCAGTTTTATATTGGCTGGCAGTTTTACAAAGGATTCTGGAATACTCTTAAACATAAGACGTTTGATATGAATATGTTAGTTGCAATTGGAACAAGTTCTGCTTATCTTTACAGCGTTTTGGTGACGTTTTTTCCTGATGTTATAAATATTACCGCAAAAAATGTTTATTATGACACTGCTGGAGTTATTATTACTCTTATAATTTTGGGAAGATATTTAGAAGCAAAAGCCAAAAGTAAAACATCAGACGCAATTAGGAAATTAATTGGTCTTCAAGCTAAAACCGCATTAGTATTAAGAAATGGCAATGAAATGGAAATACTAGTTGAAGAGGTTAAGGTTGACGATGTTGTTATTGTTAAACCAGGGCAAAAGATACCCGTTGATGGAGTCGTTATAAAAGGTAATTCAAGCGCGGATGAATCTATGATTACGGGAGAATCTATACCAGTGGAAAAGAAAGAAAATGATAAAGTGATAGGTTCAACGATTAATAAGGAGGGCATATTAAAAATCAGAGCCACAAAAGTTGGTAGTGATTCGGTTATTTACCAGATTATTAAACTTGTTGAACAGGCACAGAGAAGTAAAGCGCCCATACAAAGAGTGGCTGATAAGATTGCGAGTATTTTTGTTCCAATTGTTATTACCGTTGCATTTTTAACTTTTTTTATATGGTATTTTTTTGGACCAAAACCAACTTTCACGTTTGCTCTGATTAATTTTGTTTCTGTTTTAATAATTGCCTGTCCTTGTGCGATGGGATTAGCCACTCCCACTGCAATCATCGTTGGAACGGGTAAAGGAGCTGAAAATGGTATCTTGATTAAAAACGTTGAAGCACTTGAAATAATCCATAAAATTAATGTTGTCGTTTTTGACAAAACTGGCACACTGACAAAAGGTGAGCCAGAAATTACAGATATTATTGCTTTTAACTCCTTTTCTCAAAATGATATACTAAAATTGTCTGCAATCGCCGAAAAGGGTTCTGAACATCCTTTGGCAGGAGCAGTAGTTAAATTTGCCATTAATAAAGGCGTTTCAATACCCGACGCAGATGAGTTCAAGGCAATTTCTGGAAAAGGTGTTTTTGCGAAATTCTCTGACAAACATATTTTATTTGGAAATAAAGGTTTGATGGAAGAAAATGGAATCCTAATTTCTAAAATTGAAAACAAAATATATGAATTGGAAAATCAGGGGAAAACAGTAATGATTATGGTTGTTAATAAAGAATTGGCTGGTTTAATAGCAGTAGCGGATGTTTTAAAAAAAGATTCTAAAACCGTTGTTCAAACATTACGTAATATGGGTAAAAAAGTTATTATGATTACTGGAGATAATAAACGAATAGCCAATGCAATTGCAAAACAAGTTGGAGTTGATTTCGTTTTGTCAGAAGTATTACCCGAGGATAAAGCAAATGAAATTAAAAAACTTCAACTAAATGGGAATATTGTTTCTATGGCAGGAGATGGGGTAAATGATGCTCCAGCGTTGGCGCAATCTAATGTGGGAATTGCATTGGGTTCAGGAACAGATGTTGCAATGGAAACGGGGGATATAGTTTTAATGAAAGACGATTTAAAAGACATTGTTAAAGCAATAGATTTAAGTTCATACACCTTAAAGAAAATAAAACAAAATCTTTTTTGGGCATTTTTTTATAATTCGTTAAGCATTCCAATTGCGGCGGGTGTTTTATATCCCTTAACGGGATTTTTATTACATCCAATTATCGCTGCGACGGCAATGGCTTTAAGTTCAGTTTCGGTTGTTAGTAATTCTTTGTTGATGAAGAGATATAAATTTAAATCTATTTTTAAATAAGGAGACGTTAAGTTTTTTTATAGATTTATCTTTGCAACAAGAATGCTTATTTCATCATTTATAAACTTTTTACCAGTATGTTCTTTTAAGTAATTAATTGTTTTTTTCAAAATTATCGACGAAGATTTTTTTCTATTTTTCAAAACTGTATTGATTATTTTCTCTCTTCCGAACATATTTTTTTCGGAATCTTTTGCCTCAATTATGCCATCAGAAAACAAAACAAACACGTCTTCTGGATTTATATTCGTTTTGTTTTCTTTGTAAATGAAGTTTTCGTCAAATCCCAATAATAATTGTGTTATGGATGTTTCTTCAATTATTTTACCATTTTGCATTATGTATATTGGTGGCTCATGTCCAGCAGACGTGTAAATAAGTTCTTTTTTTGCAGGGTCAATTATGCAATAAAATAATGTTACGAAAGCGTCTTTTTTTTGACATTCTTTTGAGATTAATTTGTTAATTTCGGTGACTATATGTGAAGGACTGATTGTATTAATGTCTTTCTTCTTATAAAATCTTTCCATACGTTTTTGAAACAGTTCTCTCGTTATAGATTTGATATATGTGGCAGGAAGACCGTGACCCATTGCATCGTAAAAAATTATGCCTAATCTGTCTATTCCCTGTTCTTCGTCTTTTATGAGAAATGTATCAAAATAATCTCCTCCGATAATTGCTGTTGGCATAGAAATGCCCGATAAATCAATCCCTGAAATTGTTTGTAATCTTTTAAAAGGATAATTTTTAGGTATTTTAAATCGGATTTCATTTGTTTTTATTTTTCCAATTCTTTTTTTCATCGTGTTGTATTCCTGAATCAGAATAATTTTATGTTTTCTTTCCTCTTCGGCAAGATAAAGTAGAATCCCTTTCAGTTCAGGGATGTCGATTTTATTTGCACCATTAATGTAGTCCATAAAAGCATTCTGTTCTGCTTTTATGGCGTTTCTAAGTATGGATAATATGTTTATAACTTTTTCTTTTTTCATTTTTTTTAATAGGTTATATTACAGTTAAAATTATTAAATGAATTGGATTTTAGTTGAATTATCTTTTTCTTTGAATTTCACCTGTCATCGGAACAAATACTACATCTGTATAGTGTTTTATGTCTGTTAATTCGCCTTTTCGTTTTATACCCATAGTAAGCGTCTGCCAGTAGCGAGTACTTCCGAGAGGGATAAGTAATCTTCCCCCTTCCTTTAATTGCTTGACAAGTGAAGGAGAAATATGATTTGCTGCTGCTGTGATAATAATGGCATCAAATGGAGCAAATTCTTCCCACCCATAATATCCATCGCCAAACTTGACATTAACATTATGGTATCCTAATCCATTTAATCTCTCTTTTGCACTTTTTGCCAATTTTTCTTTTATTTCGATAGTATAAACGTAATCTGTTAATTCAGCGAGAATTGCCGCCTGATACCCAGAACCCGTTCCAATCTCAAGCACCTTTTCACCTGATTTAACGTTAAGGATTTGGGTCATAAGAGCTACAATATAAGGTTGAGAAATTGTCTGACCTTCTCCTATTGGAAGTGGATAGTCGTTATATGCTTCATCCATTAAATCTTTGCTAACGAAAAGGTGTCTTTTTACTTTTCCCATTGCTGTGAGGACTTTTGAATCGGTTACGTCTCTTCTTTTAAGTTGTCTTTCAACCATCTGAGAACGAAGTTTGTCATAATGCTTTTCATTATCATTTTGGAAAATGGGAAAATATAAAAAAGAAATAAAAATAAAAGTAATATATATTTTTTTCATATTAAAATTCGATACTTTTTCCTTTGTTTTTAACGGATATATTCCATTTTTTTAATCTATATCTAAGGTGATTTCTTGTTATGCCTAATTTTTTTGCGGTGAGGGATTGGTTGTAATTAGTTTCTCGAAGTATTCTTTCAATTATTCCCTTTTCAACTTCCCACAAAGACGAAGAACCTTCTCTGAACCGAAATTCCTTATCCTTTTGACGCACTTTTCCAAAAATGCCAAAAATTTCTTGAGGAAGGTCATTTGGGGTAATTACGTTTTTTGTGCAAATAATCATTGCCCTTTCAATAATATTACCAAGTTCTCTTATGTTTCCAGGCCATGAATATTTTTTCAAAAGGAATAGTGCTTCATCGGTAATTCCTTCAAAGTTTTTTCCGAGGTCTTCATTATGTTTATTTATAAAATATTCAATGAAAATGGGAATATCTTCTTTTCTTTCTCTTAAAGGTGGAAGGTAAATTGGAAATACATTCAACCTATAATAAAGGTCTTCTCTGAATTTATTTTCTTCAATGGATTTTTCAAGATTCTTATTTGTAGCAGTGACAATTCTAACATCGACCTTGATGGTTTTTGTGCTTCCTATTCTTTCAAACTCTTTTTCTTGAAGGAAGTTCAATAGTTTTACTTGGAGATTTAAGGGCATTTCCCCAATTTCATCAAAAAAAACAGTTCCTTTATCGGCGATTTCAAGTTTTCCTGTTTTTTTTGCGATTGCTCCAGTAAAAGCGCCTTTTTCGTGACCAAAAAGTTCACTTTCTAAAAGATTTTCCGGAATCGCTGCACAATTTATCTTTACAAATTGGTTGTCTGCTCGGTCAGAATTTAAATGTATCATTTTTGCAAGAACTTCTTTTCCTGTGCCACTTTCACCCATTAACAGAATGGTTGAAGAAGTTTTTGCAATTTTTTCAACATTTTTCATTATTTCGAGAATAGCAGGGCTTTTACCTATGACGAATATGTCACTCTTTCTACGCCCCAACTTCAATCCAAATTTATCAAATTTATTGTATTTTTGAATTTCCTGGAAAATAATCCCTTTTATTGTTGAGATGGTTAAATTAATAAGTTTTTTAACTGTTTGCAATTCGGTTTCGGAAAATTTACTCGATGGCTCACTCTTTAGAATCTCGATAAGACCAAATTTGTATTCATCGCTTTTAAGTCCAGATAATATTGCACTGTGATATTTTTTATTGAAAAACGATGAGATTTTATTTAAATGTTCCTGATTTGAGTTTTCTGAAATTATGTCAATGGAAGGTTCTGAATCAAGTATGATTTTTAACGTTTTATCCTCAAATTTGGAACTATAACTATTATAAACGTCGTTTTTATCGATGGTAAAGAAAAGTTCAAATTTATCTGTTGAATGGTTATATAAAAAAAACAGTCCTTTGTCGGCATTTGTTATGTCTGTGATTGTTTTAACAGTGGATATTAAAAGATTTTTAATGAATGGGTCGGATAGGAAATTGTAAATTTTCTCTTGTATGATATTTTTCATTTTTTATTATAAATTTAATTTGTATCCATTAAAAAATAATCAGTGAAAATTAAAAAGGCAAGCATTTATTATCTAAAAATGAAATAAATATTTGACTTAAAAGTTAAATATACATAAATTTAATGATGTAATGAAATAAACTTTTAAATAAAATATGATAAAGAGAATCTTACCTGAAGAATTAAAACTGGGAATGTATATAGATAGTGCTGTATTTGAAGCTGGTGAGAAGGCAGATTTTATAGATTCCTTTCTTGTTGATAGTGTTGAAAAACTTAAAAAGTTGCAGGAAAAAGGAGTATTAAAATATTTATATATTGATACGGATAAATCAATAGAGATAAAAGAAGAAGAAAAACTACAACCTGAAGAAATTATAAAACAAGAAATAGAAAAAGTTGAAGAGGTAAAACCACAGGAACCTGAAAAAATTAAAGAACCATTAATAGAAAAAGTTGAAGAAGTAAAACCGCAAGAACCTGAAGAAATTATAAATCCAGTCCCATTCAAAGAGGAATTAAAGGTTGCGGTCGAAGTAAAGAAACAAGCGCACAATATAGTAAAGAGTTATATGGAAGATGCAAGGGCAGGAAAGAGCCTTGATTCAGAGAAGATAAAAAATCAAGCCTCGGATATGGTCGATAGTATTCTTAGGAATGACAATGCTCTTGTCAGTTTAACGCGGATTAAAAGTTTTGATGAATATACGTTTACGCATAGCGTAAACGTTGCGGTTCTTGTAACGTCGTTTGCAAGGAGGTTAGGATTTAATAGAGGAAGATTGGAGAGACTTGCGGTGGGAGGTTTATTGCACGATTTGGGGAAAGTTAAAATCCCCGATGAAATACTCAATAAGCCAGGCCCATTTACTATTGAAGAGAGGAAAATGGTACAGAACCATCCTACTTTTAGTGCGGAAATGTTAGAAAAGACCGAAGATATTACTGAAGATTCTATACGTTTGGCTTTTGAACATCATGAAAGATTGGATGGAAAAGGGTATCCCAGAGGATTAAGTGAAGATGGACTTCACATTGATTCAAATATTATAAGTATATGTGATGTTTATGATGCATTAACAAGTGCAAGGGTGTATAAGCCAGGATTTCCATTACCAAAAGCATTACAAATAATGATAGAAAAAGCAGGAACTGAATTTAAAAGAAATCTTGTTGAAATGTTCATTAAAATTGTCGGTGCATATCCCGTTGGCTCTCTTGTGGAATTAAATACGGGTGAACTGACTATAGTTTCTGAACTTAATGAAAAAGATATTTTTAAACCCTGGGTAATTATTATTTCTGATTGGAAAAAGAAGTTCGTCAAAACCCCAGAAACGATTTGTCTCGGGACTGTTTCGGCGGGTGGTAGAGAAATAATCAAATATCATGACCCACACATATTAGGTATTAACCCGAATAATTATCTTGTTGAATATAAGTGAAAAAGGTTATTAAAAAGGCAAAAATTATATCGGATGTAAAGTAAGAATGATGTGTCCAATTATTTGAATCTCGCAGTAGCAATAATTTTGGGTTTCATTAAAAATCAGAAAGTTCTCACGAAGCACTATAAAAAATTGTATTTTAATTTTTAATGATATAATGAGTTTATTATTTTAATAGATTAATAAAAAAGGTAATGTCAAAAATTTTATGAAAAAATTATGAAAAAGATAAAAACGTAGGGGCGAACAGTCGTTCGCCCATAAAATTTAAGGAGGAATTATGAAAAATATTCTTAACCTGACTATTATTATAGTTGCAATGATATTGTTTTATAGAATTGAGTTTGTTGTAGGTCAGAACATCAATGAAAAAGGGGTAAAATTATTTTTCAGAGAGGACTGGAAGGAGATACCAGCGGAGATGCCAGTGACTCAAAAACATGTAAATAATCCGGAGTTGATTTTGGGGTGTTATGGTCCCAGTGCAGACAAGATTCGGAAATCTCATCATGACAAACCTGCAGATGACCCGTATTATATTTGGTCTGGAGAATGTGTAGGAAACTGGGCATTAACCCTTAATAAGAAAAACTCTTTGGTGGACCTTTCTTCTGGAGCAAGCATTAAATGGCGGTCAAGACAGGCCGGTGATAGAATTTTGAGGATTGTTCTGGGATTGGAAAACAATGTCTGGCTTGTGAGCGAACAGGGATGCGGTGCAACACCTGACTGGCATATATTTACCATAAGTTTGGATACTTTAAAATGGCGGAATTTAGACATTAACAAAGTTGTTGCAGGTGAATTGGTTTCTAATGTTAATCTAAAAAGAGTCAAATATGTCGGTTTTACTGACTTGATGCCAGGTGGTGGAAGTCCCGTTTGTTCAAGATTGGATTGGATAGAAATATATGGGAAAGAAATCTCGAAGATTTCCAAATAAAATACTAATGAAATTTTAATTATTGTAAAAAGCGTAAAGATTAAAACCTTTACGCTTTTTGTATTTTATTTCTAAAAAATTATTTATAATTAGATATTTTTTTAATATATTGTAAAATAATTTTAATAATGTGTTAATATTTAATTTTAAATAAAATTTTTTAATTATGACTAAAGATGTTAATGAATTTCAAGAAGGTGTTTTTGAAGAACTATCTTCATTGATAACCGAAAAAAGAAATCCAAAAAGCGAAAATATAGATTTAATGAATATTAAAGAGATTCTTACTCTTATTAATAGAGAAGATAAAAAGGTTCCTGACATAGTTTCAAATGTGATTCCTGATATAACTGATGCTGTTAAGATAGTTGTTGATGCATTTAAAAAGGGTGGGAAACTTTTTTATATTGGCGCAGGAACAAGCGGAAGATTGGGGATTCTTGATGCGACGGAATGTCCACCAACGTTTGGAACTAATCCTGATATGATTCAGGGAGTAATTGCAGGTGGATATGGTGCTTTGGTGAGAGCAAAAGAGGGAGCAGAAGATAAAAAGGAAAAAGGAGCAAAAGACCTTATAAAAAGAGGGTTTACAAGAAAAGATGTTGCCTGTGGAATTACTGCAAGCTGGAGAACTCCCTATGTTATTGGGGCAATTGAAAAAGCGAAGAAAATCGGTGGGAAGACAATTTACATTGCTTGTAATCCAAAGGAAAAGGTTAATATAGACGTGGACGTAAAAATATGTCCCGTTGTTGGACCAGAAATTATAATGGGCTCAACAAGGATGAAGGCAGGAACCGCTCAAAAATTGATACTTAATATGATTACGACAACAGCAATGATTAGATTAGGCAAAGTATATAAGAATATGATGGTTGACCTTCAAATGAATTCTGTAAAATTGGAAGAACGTTCTAAAAGAACTATAATGATGGTTACGGGTGTCTCTTACAAAGAAGCGGAAAAATATTTGTTAAAAGCGGGTGGGAAAGTAAAGACTGCTTTGGTTATGATTTTGTGTGATGTAAAAAAAAGAGAAGCGGAAAATAGATTAAAAAAAGCGGATGGATTTGTAAGGAATGCTATTATGATAGATTCTTAATTTTTTCACATATAAAAGAAGTTCAAGAAAATGAAAAGAATTCTTGTAACTGGAGGAGCAGGATTTATCGGTTCACATATTGTTGATGCTTACATCCAAAGAGGATATGAGGTTGATATAATTGATAATCTTTCGACGGGCAGTTTGAATAATGTTAATAAGAAAGCGGAATTATTTAAAATTGACATATTGGATGAAGAGATTGGAAAAATATTCAAAGAGAGAAGATATGAAATAGTATCTCACCATGCCGCTCAAATGAATGTGAGGGTATCAGTTGAAAAACCGATTTTTGACGTTCAAAATAACATAATTGGGACGGTAAATATATTGAATAATTGTGTAAAAAATGGAGTAAAATACTTCATTTTTGCCTCGACAGGAGGTGCTATTTATGGTGAACAAAATAATTATCCAACAGATGAAACGCATTCTACAAATCCAGATTCGCCTTATGGAATAAGTAAACTCACGGGAGAAAAATTTTTAAATTATTTCTTTAAGTCTTATGGTTTGCAATATGTTGCTCTGAGGTATGCCAATGTTTATGGTCCAAGGCAGAATCCTTACGGTGAGGCGGGTGTTGTTGCCATATTTTCCAAAAAGATGTTAAATGGTGAAAAGGTCGTGATATTTGGTGATGGAAAACAGACCCGAGATTTTGTTTTTGTGGAAGACGTGGTCAGAGCAAACTTAATTGTTCTTGAAAATAGACCTGTCGGGTGTTATAATATTTCAACTGGAATTGAAACAAACATAAATGATATTTTTCGGGAAATTGCAAATTTAACAGAATATGAACTTCCACCTCAATATGAACCGCCACGAAAGGGTGAACAGAGAAGGTCTGTCCTGGATTATTCTAAAGCAAAAAAGGTTTTTGGTTGGAAACCTGAGATTAATCTTAAAAGTGGACTTGAAAAAACTGTGGAATATTTTAAAGACATTAATTTAAATTAAAATATTTTTTAATTGTAGGAGAGAAAGTTATTTTTGTATAGATAATTTTTTAAAATAAAGTGGTTGTTTAACGTTAAAATCATACAAAATACACTATAAATTCTGGAGGTTTAAATGCAGGATTATATTAAAGAGATACTTATAGAAATTGGAGAAGACCCCAAAAGAGAGGGACTTATTAAAACGCCTTCGCGCGTTGAAAATGCATTGAAATTTTT
>CAZBIT010000044.1:0-10487 GCA_964491835.1 uncultured bacterium | reverse complement strand
TAAAAAATATCTTTATAAAAATCGACTGCTATTTAGACTTTTTCAGCAGTCTCTTTTATGCAATATCAGAAAGAAAAAGACAATATTTATTGAAATAGTACGAAAAAATGCTTGTATCTAATAAAAAATTGTTAGTTTTAATTTAAATATAACAAAAACTCAAACAAAAGGCATATTTGATTTTAATGTAGTGAATATCGATTAAATTCATTCTTCACCTAGGGTGAACTCGCTTAGGCTTGATAGCCCCAATACAACATATTTTTAGGGGATTAATAATCTTTTCCACTCAAGCCCTGTTATCAGAATTTAATTTGTAAATTATAATAATTGCATGTATTCAAAATAGCAAGAAACAAGAGAGGACTTGTCTTAAATTAATATGGATACATTAGAATGATTTAAATTTCAAATCAAAGGAGTTATCATGAAAAGACGTGATATGATAAAGCTGGTCCCACTTTCAATTTTTGGTTTTGCAGTATCGTCTATAAAATTTCAATCATCAAAATCCCAATCATCTTCGAAAGATTCTAATTCTTCAACTGCATACGCTCAGGTCAAACAATATAATGGGACACCTACTTTGTTTCTTGATGGTCAGCCAACATATTATTCGGGTATGTGGGTATCAGCACCTTCCCCGGATCACTGGGGGCATGTTGAGTGGTCAGCCGAACATCCTAACAGTGGGAATGCTGATACTGCTCAGCGTACTGCTGAAACAGGCATCCATATTTATGCCTTTGATGTGGGGCGAGAGTGGTGTGGGCCACGGGAAGGACATTCAGGGCACTTTAACTTTTCTGATGTCGAGGCAAGTTTCGGGCGCATCCTCAAAACCGACCCTCAAGCTCGCCTCCACTTACGCATTCAATTGGAGCAAGGAGGTTTCCGTGGTGGAAAAGAAGGATGGTGGAATAAGGTCTACCCGGAAGAATGCGAGATTACTACCGAAGGGAAAAGACCCGAGCAGTCCTACGCTTCTCAGGTCTGGCGAAAGGAAGCCAAAGATTTCCTTAAATCCTACATTGAGCACATTAAGAGTATTGGAATGGCGGAGTATGTCATAGCGTATCAGGTAATGGCAGCCCAGTCCGGTGAGTGGACGAAGTGGAGTTCTGCCGGTACAGAACATTGTGGCGATTACAGCGAGCCAATGCGCCGACACTTTCGTGCCTTTCTGCGCGAAAAATATAACGGAGACGTGTCCGCTTTAAAGAAGGCATGGAATAGTCCTGTCATTACTTTTGATACCGCAGAGGTCCCTTCGCAGAACGAACAACTCCAAACAAAACACTATACATTCCGAGACCCTTCAAGCGAACAAAAAGTCATTGACTACTTCACTTGTCTGGCAAACCTCTGTTCTGGCCTAATCATTGATTTCTGCCAAACGATTAAAGAAGGAACGAACAATAAAGCGATGGCGGGTGTTTTCTATGGATATACGCTGTTCGGTGCATACAACCAAGGCTTTTTTGGCGAAAGGAGCAAAGGCAGCGGCTTTTATGGCGAAACGGGCGAAGGAAACAGCACTGCATATTCTAAAATTCAAAGAAGTGGACATTTGGCTGTTCACCGGGTTCTTGACTCACCATTTGTGGACTTTGTGGTGAGTCCAATTTGTTACGGCTTCCGCGGGATAGGAGGTGATGGATTTGGCGCATATCTTACCGAGTCAGTCCGCCTTCATGGTAAACTATGTATCGCAGAAGATGATGTTCGCCTCCACGATACTCCCCCCAGTAGATTGCAATCTCCACCTAGATACGGCCGCACAAAAAACCTGAAGGAAAGTATAGCGGTTCTCCGACGCAACTTTGGTCGATCTCTCATCCATGGTCAAGGAATTTGGAGAGCTCCAATTGCTGATAGTTCTTTGTATCTCACGTTGAAGAGGTTTAATGACTTGGGCACTTTCGCCCTTCACCTTGATCGCACCCCAAGCGCAGAAATCGCTCTCTTTGTTGATGAAGAAAGTATAATGTACGAGACACTTAAGTACAATCTGAATCTAGCAAATATCCCCAATCAAATTCTCCAAGGAGTATCGCGTTTAGGTGCACCGACTGACTTCTATCTATTGGATGATTTCATTGAGGGAAAGTTGCCACCATACAAACTATATATATTCCTTAATTCTTTTCGCCTCGACACCACAAGACGAGAAAAACTATTACGAGAGTTGAGGCAGGATGGCAGAGTAGCCCTCTGGATCTATGCACCGGGTTATATCAAGGAAAATCCCTCATTGAAGAATATGACAGAATTAACAGGATTCAAGTTTGCTATGGGCGAACTTCCCTGGCCCACATTTATGCATATTGTGGACTTTGATCACCCGATCACTGCTGGATTACCTCAGGACCTCTTCTGGAATTTTAATTCATCATTAGGTCCCCTTTTCTGTCTTGATGATTCAGATGCCCGGACGCTTTGCAATATTGTGTTTTCTCAGGGTTGCTGTGTACCGGGTATGGGTGTAAAAGTTTTCCCTGAATGGACCTCGATTTACTGTGGAATGCCCAATTTACCCGCACCGATATTGAGAGGAATCGCCCGTTTCTCCAGAGTCCATATATACAGTGAGGCAGGTGACGTTCTCCATGCATCTCGACAACTACTTTGTGTACACACTGTATCAGGCGGTAACCGAACATTTCATTTGCCTCAGGTGGTTGATGAAGTACACGACCTCTTCAATAATAAAAGCATTGCTCGTAATACCGACAAATTTCAGGTAATATTATCCCCAGCATCCTCGGAGTTTTACTATACCGGTGATGCCCGTACCCTTTCAAAAATGAAGATATCTTGATATATTATTCGATTGTCATTACGGATTGATTAATTGTCACTAAATAGAAATTATCTGAATAAAAATAAAAAAAATGGCGACATGCCAAAAAACATGCATTTTATAAAATTAATAAAAATTCAACGAAAAAAGCACTTACAGAAGGTAATGTAAGTGTTTAATTAACAAGCCAATGGCGCCTCGGAGAATCGAACTGCGGACACACGAATTTTCAGTCAGAAACCACCAAAGTAACCATAGGTAAACAAAAGTAACAATAGGTAACTATTTTAATGATTACAAAGCCGCTTTCCTTCCAAAAATAGTTCACTATGTTTACTAATAGTTACCGATGTTTAATTTAAATTGGGTATAAATCATTACAAAATAATGAAAGTAAATATAATATATATGGGAATTACTCTTTTAAAACCGGTGTAAATTGAATTGCATATCCACCACCTGCAGCCATTCTCAAACTAAGATTATCTTTAGCCGATAAATTAATATGAGAAATACATACTTCAGTCGGTTTTTTATCTGCTAAAGGACCATCAGAATAGATAGTAGCTTTGTATATATCTTTTCCAAGAAAATCCAGTTGTAGGTACAACTTTTATAAATTCAAAACCATTCTGATTGCGATAAACTCCTTGCCAATCAAATAACATAGTTTGAGGATTCTCATAGACAACCAACATAGCCAATTGATTCTGTGCTTGTGTGACAATTGCGGGAGCAGCAGGAACACTACTTACCTTTTACCATTACATTGCCCGAACGCTCACGCTTGATATTCACTGCATAGTTGCTACCTCCCATATTGCGTACAGTGTATCCTTCCACAGACAAATCGCTGTGTTGTGATAGTGTTAATCCGTTTACCGTTATACTTGCCGGCATAAAATTCAGATGGAGATATTCTATCCCGTCGTTATCAGTTGTGGTGTACTGCAAATTATTAACGGCATAGTCAATATTTTTCAATGTCCCATGCGAATACAGTATGTGGTTTTCTCCGAACGGGCACCATTCGGGAACTGCGGCTAAAGCATAATAGTACATCCGTGTAGCCTCCCCATAACAGTCTGACCACCAGTAGCCGACATTATTCGTGGGACCATCTGAGGACTGCCCATTGGACTGCATCATATAAGTATTATAGCTTAGACATCTGTAAGCCCTGTCTTTGTATGCTGTATTGCCGCTTACAGCATACCATTGGGCATACATCCCGCCCATTCTTGCTGCCTGATACCCCATTCTGTACATATAAGCGGTTTGTTCGGCTGGTACGTATGCTCCATAGTATTGCCCTGACAGACTATCAGGCGTATTGACATTGACAAAATTATCTTCGATCCATTTTAAAAGCTTTGGAACATCCGTTATAAAATTCGGGTCCCAGCCGGGATGATCCAGAAGATACAAGCACATATCACTTGCGCAAGTAGTGCTCAAGTTAGTGTTGCCGTTGATTTTAACGTCGCTGTGCCCGTCAACCCAATTGCCGTTTTGCATGGGATAAGTTAACAGCCAGGTTTTAAGTGAGGAACGGGCACTCATATAGTTCGACACATTGCCCTCTTTATTTTCAATTAAGAAGTCAAAAAGTTGCAAGGCGCCGTCCCAGCTCGCAGCATATCTTGACTTATTTGCGCCGGTTTGTGAATTGATGACATAGGGCCAGGGAGAATCGGTGGCATTGCCTGTCACCATTTTGCTTGCCAGCATATTTGCTACATGGATAGCCTTGTCCCTGTATTTTGTATCTCTATAAATTTGGTACATTCTGTAATAGGAAAAGCCCATATCCGCAGCGAGGTCAACATGACAGTCCCATAAAGCCCACACTTGGGTAAACCCCCGGAATTCCGTATCTCCGGCATTAGACGTGCCGACCGGAAAATTCGGCCATGAATGATTCGAAGGCGTCTGTCCGTGATGAAGCGAATAATCTACGAGCCGTTTCACATAATTCAGAGGAGTCATGTCTCCGGTATATTGATAATACAAGCGGGCGCTTTCGACCCAATTTGGTATCTTTTCGCCGACGTCGTTTTCCCAGCCGGTATCTGCCGTAGGAGGATTTCCGGGTTTCCATGCGCAGTACAGGAAGGAAATGGGAAGTCCGTGGGAGTTATTTGGAGCTGCTACAGCCCAGGCCCAGCATTTGTCAAGATAATTGTCGAAGGCATTTTCTGTAGGAGTGTACCACGGAATAATTTTGTTTTGACCATCCAAAACCAGCGTGTGATAGCGTAAAGTCTCCGAATTCTCAGCAGAACAAAGGACAGAGCCAAATGTAACCAATAAAAGACCGTGCAACAATTTCCTTCTAGTAAACAGCTTTTTCATGGCAACTCCTTTTATTTACGATAAAAATGTCAAACTTCGCTAGCTTATGTTTAATTTAATGGGATTTTTCTATTTACAAATAGATTAGCAATAAATTTATCCACCTCTAAATCTGCTTCTTCATTTTGTTCGTCTTTACTCTAATCCAAATAATAAAACAAATAATGTCGATGAGTAGAATAATGAATAAAGAACGTATATTAAAAAACATTAAAGTACATAATTCAGATATAACTGATGAATATTTAAATTATGTTATAAATTCTAAAGTTGTTTCTATAGACACTGAAACTACAGAATTAGATTAGAAGAATAATATTTTACTATCATCAATTATTTTTCCATAGTAAATGCTCAAAACAGGATTCGGAATGTTACCATTTTAGTCTATTTTAAAGCATCGGCTTCAATTTCTTGCGCCTCTTCTGCAATTTTTAAAAATATGTCCTTTGCCTTACGATAACGATCTTGTACCACATTTAAGTCATGCGTAAAGTACTGGTTCCATACTCCGCCCAGCGCAATTTTTTCCAATATGTTATCTATCCACTTGACAAAAAACTGTGCATCTTTGGCGCTGGCACGAACCGGAGCGTCATCAACCATTACAAACACTGCGGCAGTATGAACCTGATGGCCTTTCTCGCTCATCCGCCTCGCACATAACCATCCACTCTTGGTAAATTCCTGTGTGGTCTGCAAAATGAAAGGTGTACCAGATATGACTGTCTCTGTTTTGCTTGCCACTACCTTTCCATTGCGTACCAGTTCCACCCTGCCAGTCAGTTCCTGCACGGCAGACCATTTTATTTCTGCCTGAACTATCCCCTTCTCCTTCAATCGAATCTCGTCGCCCGGGATTAACTTACCATTTACCACGAATTCCAAAAATTCATTATGGGCATTACGTGAAACTACGGTTTTACCTTTCGCTATACCTTCTATCCATTTGCGATAGGTCAAAGGTTTATCCTTTATCTGTACATAGGTCAAAAGGGTTCCAAATGGCTCATTGTTGTTGCATGGATAATCAGTGCCTGCTGCAAAACCCGGTCGAAATCCACAATTCAATAATTTGTAATAAGCATGAATGGCTGAGTCATTGCCTCGAACGTCTTCCGATAAAAAGTCAATTGTTCCGAGTGCGGTTTCTACCGGATAGTCTATTGGGATACAGCAATTTAATTTGCTTTGTATCGTATCATCCAAATACTGCATATGAGCAAATCCGCTTATGGCATTCTGTTTTTTTGCCCACGTTAGTATCTTGTAAGGCGATTCATCCCATATTTGATGGGCTTCCTTTAAACCCAGTAAAACAAGATGTCCTCCCAGTGCTTGATGTTCAAAGTTGGAATACGTTGCATCCCAGTGCCATTCTGCGTCCCAATGTATTATCCGACCCGCTACGGATTCTGGTGCATCTTTCCCATTGACTTTCGGCAAATCTTCCTTGGAATCTTTTACCTCAGCGTTCCCCATATCGGCTAACACCGAAATTATTGCTAAATCGTTTTCCTCCATTTTCCTGAGAAGTGCACTGTAGGGTATAGGATCTCCCCCACAACTCCGGTGCACATGGATATCTCCTGCATACCAATACGATGGCTCAGGTTTCATACGTGTTTCCGAACCTGATTCGCTTGCAGACGCTTTGCCTGTTAATGTAAATATACAATTGGCAGGAATTGAGGCAGTAAAGGAATCACCCGTTACTTTCACATCATTGTCTCTATGCAAATTCTCAGAACTGCTGGTATAATACATTTCAAAATAACCTATTTTTGGTAAGTTTGTCAATGTTCCTTGAACCGTGACATCACGGCTATTTATATTCTCTCCTACAATGCTTATTCTTCTCAACTCATCATCATAAAATGCCAAAACGTTTATACCGTTCTCTGGCTCTGACACAGAAATCCGCCATGCCCCGGGCAGAACATATTTCGAAAACTGCGCAATTGTATAAAAATGTTTTCGCGGAATATACGCCCCTGTCTTTTGATTATATCCCAATATTCCCCAATAACTCCAGGTGCTTGGCGGATGCTCATACACGCTGTCGTAAGCTTCCCATATAAGACCTGCTGAAGCACCATTTTTTAATAATTGTAAAAGATAATTAATACAATCACTGGCAAATTTGTAGTCATATAAACCTATTTGACCATTGTCCAATCCATCCCGCCAGGCATTCCATTCTGTCATCCAATAGTTATATTTTGAATAAGCAGACTTTTTGATAGTCCCATTCACATCAGCATAATAACCATTATAACTGTGTAATCCAAAATAAGCAAGTTTGGACATAATAACGGGATCTGTCATCAGTGCAGGAATATATTCTTTTATCGCTCTTTTCATACTGGCAACATCTGGCGCCACAATGCGTACATCACCTAATCCGACTTCTTCCATCCTGTCTATTATCTTTCTAAGGATACGGGCATACTGCACTGCCCCTACCGTCGGTCCCTCATTTTTAATATCAGGTTCATTCATAGGTGACATCAGACCAAATTGCAGATGGCGCACATTCCGTGCATAATAGAGAAATGAAACAAGCATTTCCACAAATTCATCTTCGGCTTCAGGCTTGACGACTTCCCTGCCCATCCACACCGGAACTCTGCCCATAAAATGAATCATTACACCTTCAATTATACCGTGCTTATTGAGATAATCAATCATATTCCATGCTTTTTGGAACTTGGGGGTTTCATAGAGGGCATTGTAATATGTCCAGTTAAACAGTAATGGATCATCGTTGTCATTGACGTCTTCCCATCCCTTTTCCGGTTCAATAATAATCCGCCATATAGTAGCATTCAGCGAATCAATTAATAAATCCAAAGCAGGTTCAAGTTCTTTGCCATTCCAGCTGGCCGTATTGGCATTTACACCAAAGCCATCCATTTGCTGATACCTCTGGGAACCATCAATTTGCAAAGTGATAATTGAATTAGTTTCACTGCTTTTTTCACCGGACTGGCAGAAATCTACACTGCCTGAGGCAGAAAGCAACAAAATCAGTATTATACTTGCTATGAACCTTTTAAACGTAAAATTTCGCATTTCTCACTCCTCTTTAAGAAGTCAATTTATATTATAAATAATATGATATTTAAGTATATTTTAAAATATAATAACATGATTTTCTAAAGGCTATTAAAATGTGTAAGAAATATCATTAATAAAATATCTAAAAATATTGTGGAACAATATTCAGTCGTTTACGAAAGAAACTTGGTTCCAATTTAAAACAAATTATTTTATCTGGATCTCAAGCCATGGAGGATTCGTTTGAAGGTTCAGATTATGGTATCTTGGTTGTGTAAATAAAAGAACGTCAGATGTACGTGAAAAGATATTAGACACAGAAATAGAAAAGATGAACAATTATGAGAAACTCTTTGCATTATCCTTCAATCATTCGTGAATATTATTGTATAACTCATTAATATTATCTTATTTAATTGTTCAAGGATCAGTTGTTGATGTCTGCAGGTTCCAGTATCAATAGAGCATCTTCCCATTCATCAGGAGTTGAAAATGTCTTCGCTCCCGTATTTGGAAAGCTGCCAGCCGCAACAGAATCACCTGTTTTCGGATCAATCCAAAATACATTCACTTTTTTTGCTACGGTAATTTTACTCATGTTGATTGAAAAGGAACTTTTACTACCCAGGTAAACCATGACCCATTTACCGTCTTTATGACGGGCTGCTAAGTTCAATACATTTCCATTTATATTGCCACCACTGGCAAATATAGATTGATCCGGAACGAGATACCACCACTCCTTTCGGCTCAGAAATATTTTCTTTAGGATGCCCATTTGAACAGCGCCAGGTGCATCTAGGGCCTTCTTCCATGAAGGGAGTACACGCCAACTGTCATTGTGCCCATAAGTGTGATGACTTCCTGCTAAATATGAATAATAGGCCTGCCTTCGAATCCAAAGAGGAGTCACATCAAATCCATACTCGGAGCCCTGTTCATAGGCACCTTCTGCCATCAAAACGGGCTTTACAGGCTTGAGGTTATAATCATTGGTCACCATTGGATAGATTAGTTCCACACTTTTCCAGGTTTGCATCGAGTTGAAGTCAAGCCAGTTTTCATCGTGAATGAAGCTGGATGAGTATGGTGCAGGATCAGGTTTGAAAGTAATAAGATGAACACCCCCGTCTCCTTCGTGAAGACCTGCAGCCAGCTCCCGCAGAATTGGAACAAACTCTTGTTTTGCCTCAGGTGTCATAGACCAGACAATGTTGGGTATATTCTTGTACCGTTGGGCTAACCATTTCGCCCATGCCCGGGCATTGCCCAGTGTTATGAACTTACGGTAACGTTGATGATAAAGAGTGATCGAAAAGACCACATTATTTTCGCGGGCTATCTGGATAACAGAATCGACATTCTTGAAGTATGCTTCGTTCGGCGTGAGGGGATCGTCATTGATCCAGGGTTTTTCTCCGTATACGTTAGGTTTCGTTCCGTCACCAACACCCATAAGCATCGCTTGAATAAAGGAAAATCCATTTTTTCTCACACTTTCAATGGTTATTCTGGCTTCGTCAAGCGTATATTCCCGAAAGATCTGCCATTGAGTTGTACCCAACCAGAAGACGGGGTTGTCTTTTTGGTCAACAAAGTACCTCCCATTTTCACTTACTTTAACGGGATAAACCGGCTGTCCGGCCGATGCGCTTACTACGAAAATTAACAATAACGGCACTAATAACATAATTTTCTTCATTTCTATCTTCATTGTTTTATCTTCTCCTTCCTTGATTACCGTTTCGTCATCTGATTTTGCATTCCCCATATCAATTCTCTAAAAGAGAATTAATTGGGATTTTTTTGAATTATGGTATCAATATAGAATATAATTCTGAAAATTAAAAACAAAAAATGGTTTATTTGGAATCAATATACAATCAATTTCCCTAGTATTCACGTTTTCTATTCAAAAATATACAATTCAGGGACACATCTACTTTGTTTATTCTTAAAATATTTTCTGATCAAACAGTGCGGTATCGTGATTGATCGATTCGATACAGTATCTCTGTAAATATCTTCTTACTTATCTGGATTATTTTAATTATCTTCTTTCTAGTGAACTATCAGTGGAAGGAGCGAATTTGTAAGTTGGGCATAATTTGGGAATAAAGGAAAAAAGCACTTATGAAAGTCCTAGTAAGTGCTTGTTTTTGTTGTTGTGCCTCGCAGAATCGAACTGCGGACACACTGATTTTCAGTCCGTTACTGCCCTTTTAACAAAAGTAAATATAATTAACAATAGGTAACTATTTTTTAATAA
>CAZBIT010000043.1:0-10562 GCA_964491835.1 uncultured bacterium | reverse complement strand
TGTATAATTGTTCGAAGGTAACTTTGGAAATAAAAGTTACAGATTTTGGTGCAGTACCCAACGATGGTAAAAATGATGCGCCGGCGATTCTTTCCGCAATAGAAACCTGCAAAAGCAAACAGAGAACGAAATTAGTATTTCCATCAGGTACTTATGACATCTATGGAGGGCAAAAAAATGAAAGAGGGCGCTCACAACCAAGCCTTGATATAAATAATGTTAAAAATATGACTATTGAAGGGAATGGTTCTGAATTTATAGGGCATGATTATTCCACTATGTTTCATTTTACAGATTGTCATAACATAACAATAAATAATCTGACAATTGATTGGGACCCTCTACCATATACACATGGCAAAGTAGTAAAGGTTGATAGTAATTATTTAGATATTGAGGTAATTGCACCTTTCACCGCGCAGGCAGGACGGCGAACTGAGGGACTATTGGGTTATGACCCGGAATTACACCGGATGGCAAGAAGATACACTGATCACTATCAATTAGGGTATGAGAAGACATCGGAAGTAATACGGCCTGGAGTTATGCGTTTATTTATAGGACGGCAGGATAGATTTAAAGGTGTATTGCCACCTGTTGGCAAATATATAATTGCAAGGCACCAGATTTATGGTTACCAGGCATTCCAGTTTTTAAAATGCTCTAAAGTTCAAATAGAAAATGTAAATATCTACTCAAATCCGGGTATGGGAGTTGTAGGTGTCCAAAGTCGAGATTTTTTTATCGGACATTTAAAGGTAATGATCAGACCCGGATCAGGGAGGTGGATGTCGTGTAATGCAGATGCAACGAATTTCAGTGGCTGCCGAGGTACTATTGTTATGGAAAATTGCCTTTTTGAAGGTCAGGGAGACGATGCAACAAATGTGCGTAGTGGTTCTTATCAGGTTGTTGCTGAACGTTTGGATGATAGAAGGTTGAGTATTAGTGGCGGTAAAAGGGGCGGGATTCCATCTACCCCGGAGATTGGTGACAAGTTAGAATTAAGTGGTGAGGATAAACCGCTTTTGCCCTATACAACTGTAACTGTTAAATCAGTTAATCGTAATGAGAAAGAAAAAACGTTAATTGTGGAATTTTCTGATAAACTGCCTGAAAGAACAGGTAAGGGCGATGTTGTCGGTAATACCAGTTCTTGTCCTGCATTACGTATTCGAGGTTGCACACTCATTCGCAATCGTGCCCGTGGTTTAATCATTAAGACGCGCGACGTGATAATCGAAGATTGTACTTTCAAAGATGTATGTGCTTCTGCAGTAGGATTGGAAGCAGATATAAACGCCTGGTGGGAATCAATCAGTTCACATGATGTAATCGTGCGAAACAATCGATTCATAGATTGCAGATTTGAACGGGATCTTGTTTGTGGGGTGATTGAGTCTCATACTATGAGTCAAACTGCCCCGGCAGGCGTTCACCAAAGAATTACTATTGAAAATAATATTATTCTGGGTTCTGATGCAAATGC
This sequence comes from uncultured bacterium, assembly GCA_964491835.1. Classification (GTDB taxonomy): domain Bacteria; phylum SM23-31; class SM23-31; order JAUVVT01; family JAUVVT01; genus CAZBIT01. The sequence continues at coordinate 9,073 of CAZBIT010000043.1, read as the reverse complement.
CATTAGAATCGGTTCTGCTGATGGAGTGAATATCATTAACAATATCATTGATCGACCTAAAGATGAAGCAATCTTAATATATAACAGCAGCAATATCCGAATAACCGGTAATAAACTGACTAATAGTAAAATGGGACTTAAGATAGGCGATGGCTGCGATTCTTCTACTATCAAAGTAGAGAATAATATCGGTTTTTGATATTTTACCCTTATTCTGTATTGTTCGAATTGCTCGAACCACTGGGGCTGTTATTTTATATTTTCTTTTTATCGTAGAATTGTTATAATCATTTTATGACGATTACAAAAAATAACATTAATGTATGTCTTCAAAATATTATGGATTCTTTGAAATAAATATTAAGGTATAGATTTTATTATTTCAAATGATTTTTCCATATAATTATTCTTCTCACCAATTCTTGCCATTTTTAGCAAAAATATATTTTTTGTATGTAATAGTGTGAAATAGTGTCAATTGTACGAATTCGTGGCAATATATAGTGTGGAGGTCATACATTTTTATGATTGTTTTTTAATTATTTAGTTATATTTTTTGATTTTTAGAGCATCTGTCTTACAAGTGTGAGGTCGGAGGTTTCCGCCTTAGGCGGATCCATCCCTGGTGGACGAGTCCTCTAATACCCACCATTGAAAAAGCTTGAAATACCTTAATATTATTAGAACACACAAAATTTTACTACTAATTTAAAAGTTCCAATATTACCCTCAAAAAAATCCTAAAATTAATTATTTTGTTTGATGAATTAATTTATTAAAACCTATATTAAATTCGTTTGCATCTTGCAGAATGATGTGTTAAATTTTAATCATATATTAGCAGAATCCTGAATATTCTCTTTTAGAATATTGATATGTGAAATATCGGTTTAAAATAGCAAATAACATATTGTGTTGAACCTTCTTTATTAGGGGGGTATAAAAATTAAATTTTTAAATGTAATTATATCACTGGTTTAAAAATTAATCAAGTTTTAAAATGTGTTTCTAACTAAACAGTATTGAATTAAAAAGGAGATTAAAAATGGAAAATAATAAAAAAAGTGGAATTACACGTCGTAATTTTTTAGTAAATGGAGCAGTTGCAACAGCAGTAATTTCAGGATTTCCATTCGTTCACACTACTCGTGCACAACAAAGGGTAAAACCCATCAGGATTGCGGTAGATGGATGTGGAGGTAGAGGAACCGGTGCTGTTCAAAACGCTATTGACGCAGCTCCTGATGTACACCTTATTGCTATGGCTGATCCTTTCATGGATAGAATCGAAAATAGCTATAAAGCCCTAATGAGCCCACAACGCGGTGGACAACGAGGTGCACAACGCGGTGGAGCCCCTCCAGCCCCTCCTCGTCCTCCTGGTCAAGGTATTGAAGTAACAAAAGACCATATGTTCGATGGATTGGATGGTTATAAAAAGCTCCTCGAGCTTGATATCGATTATGTTATACTTACTGAGCCTCCGGGTTTCAGAGCACGCGCATTGTTAGCTGCGATTGAAGCAGGAAAGAATGTTTTTGCGGAAAAGCCCCTCGCAGTAGATGTTGCTGGCTACCGTATGGTATTAGAAGCAGGCAAATTAGCACAGAAAAAGGGACTTTCAATCTGTGTTGGTTATGACAAAAGGCACACTTTAAGGTGCGTTGAACTTATAAAAAGAATCCATGATGGACAAATAGGTGAAATTACATCCGGTCGGAGTTATTATAATACAGGATTTCTCTGGCACCGTGGTGATGAGCGGCCAAAATGGACTGAAATGGAATATCAATGCCGTAATTGGTATTATTTCTGCTGGCTTTCGGGTGATCAGATAGGTGAACAAACTACCCATAACATTGATGCACAAAACTGGGTTAACAATGGCCCTCCAGTAAGAGTCATTGGAGATGGGGGCCGTATATGTCGAACTGACCCTAAATGGGGCAATATCTGGGACAATATGACGATTGATTATGAATATCCTAATGAAGTCCATTGGATGACTATGATGCGTCAATGGGATAAAGTTGATGGAGCTGGAGGTGATTTTGTTGTAGGAACTAAAGGTAGAGCTAATTTGGCAACTGGAGAAATTACTGGTGAAAAACCGTGGAAATACGTGGGTGAAAGTCCACAAGCAAAAGTTTATGAGCATAAGGAACTTATTGACAGCATAAGAAATGGTAAACCAATGAATATGGCAGCTGAATCTGCTGACAGTGCATTGACATCAGTATTGGGACGTGAAAGTTGTTATACAGGTAAGACCTTAACCTGGGATAATATGTTAAAATCTGAACTTGATCTGTTTCCAAAGAAATGTGAGTTTGGGCCAGCACCTGATCATGATATGCCAATACCGGGACGTTTTAACCCGGTAACACGTAAAAACCTGTAACAAGGACCAGCACTTCATAATCCTGTACCTATACCGTGAGTTATAAGATTGTAAATTTTTATTTGTAGATAACATATTTACCAGTTTTATGTTTCTGATTGATTGTTCCGTGTTTCCTTGTGCCGTATTCATTAATTATCCATTTCTTTATAGCAGAGTTCGCCCCATCGAGGGTGATATGGGGATTAATGGCAAGCAGTTTCTTGAATTGTTCACGGATGGTCTGTATATTGCGTTCGACTTTCCCTTTGTCTTTCGGACTGGCGACTCTTTATGGTTCAATGAAACAGTTATAATGCTCAGCCATTTCCCGATATGCTCTGTTGAGTCTTAGGTCGTATAAATCAGGAGAGAACACACTGGTTTTTCCGCCTGAGGCGGATCCACCTTAGGTGGAGAGATTGTCAATGACAATGGTTTTGTGGAAACCGCCGAATGCATGAAACATCTTGACATTGGAATTGACAAAACTCTGTTGGTTTTATAAATTTCTAGTGCCTTGTTAAATAACATTTATTCTTTTTTGGCTATGTGTTGGTCTTGTGACCAACACATTGATTTTCTCTGTTGGTGACAACACCAACAGAGAACAGTTATCAATTAGAAAATATGTCATTTATTATTTAATAAGGCACTAGGTAAATAATTTTTGTATTGAAGTATTTAACCTCATCCTTTTTCGGGTGGCTTTGTATTATTTCCCGTCTTTTCTGTTCCGATAAATTTTTGCTCTAAATCCAAATGTTACCTAATGGAAGTAATATTATTATTAAACTTATAATAATAACTTTTTATCTTTCACAAAATTTCACTCTTTACATTTATCCTAAAAAAATAAAAAGGAGAATTAATTACGTATTTATTGATAATAATTTTATTAAACCTTAAAAAGATATTTCAGAACGACATCGATTCACTAAGCCTTCTGAAATTTTCGTATACTTTTTCACCTTTGGTTATTCTCTCATCATTTCTTTTTAATTGTTCTTTCAATCTTTCGAGATCTCGTTCTGGACCAACATATTTCAAATTACCTGCACCGAATTGACTCACATACCACGAACGTGCACGAATCTTCTTTCCACTAACTTCAGTAATATCTACTTTATAATTAGGTTCAGATGTACTATAAAAGAAATAGTCCGTTACAGTATGAGGTTGTAATCCTTCATAGATTCTATGGTATGGGAAGTATAGATGATAAGCAGCTGCACGCGCTCCATCAAGGGTAATAAAAGCCGAAGCGCGATGATCAGTTTTATGCCACTTCATCCAGGTAGAACCGGGATCCATACTAAACACTGCATCCGGACGGAATTGTCTTATCAGTTTACAAATTTTTTCAGTCAGTTCTAAGGCTGGAACATACTCAAGCATTCCATCATCATATCCAATCCAAATGTAACTTTCCGCTGGTATTCCAAGTTCATTCATTGCATTTTCAGCCTCTTTTTTCCTTATCTGAGCAAGCCTCTCACTGGTCATCTCAAGGTCTCTTGAACCTTTATTACCGGTCGTATACATAACAAGAACAATTTTATTGCCGTTTGCCTTACATATCGACAACGTCCCCATACTTCCACCTTCATCATCAGGATGTGGACCAACCCACATTATTGTCTTTCCTTTCCATTGGGTTATATCTTCTGGGTTTTTTCCCTGTCCTAAAGTGTATAAAGGTAGTAATATTATTAATAGACCCGCAATGATAAAATTTTTACTCTTCATAACAAATTCCTCCTTATTTTTTTGGTAGGTTTTTGATTATTTGGATTTAATTAAAGCACAATATAAGTATTTTAAAGAAATTATTTGTATTAACTTTTGTGGTTTCAATCCTGCTGATAATTGTACCTTATTATTATAATTAAAACATTTTATCTAAAATTAAAGAATAAATTATACTTTTTCAAGTTTTTTAAAGTTTTATTCAAAAATATTTTAAATCATACTTGATAGTAATTTACTTTTTGTTATAGATATAATCTGCTTACACCCAGCCAATTCTTGCCACTTTTAGTGTGTCTATTTGTGTCAGAAATGGTGCTAAATGGTGTCAATTATACGAATTGGTTGCAATGTATGATTTGGAGGCCATACAGTTATATTAACTGTTTTTTAATGATTTATATAAATTTTTTGAATTTTAAACCCACTGACTCTTAATCAGATAGCCATTCAAAAATAAATATTAACCTTTGAGTTTGGCTTCAGTTTTTATTTAATGATTTATACAGATTCTTATGTATAAATGGTTCTTTTAAAATTAAGATGATTATTCTTTGATGGTTTCTCTATGTCCTACTATTTTGTTGTTTATGATTGTTATTTTCGAGGTTTCTTTACCAATCCATACGGCTGCTTTTTGATTTCCCTTCTCTGAAGAACTGATTGTATTATTTTCAATGACTATATCATGTGTAAGCCCTCCAATATAGAAACCGTAAGATTCCTGCGACATTCCGTTATTTTCTATGATGTTATTTTTGAATGTATTTCTATGTCCGCAAAGCTCTTCGGTTTTTTCTCTGAAATTTACGCCGTGCCGGGCACTTTCATAGATATGGTTGTTAAGAAATGTATTGTCTGTATCTTTATAACCTATTGAAATACCGAATTGACCGTTATTGTGAATTTTGTTGTTTTTAAATATGCCGTACTGAACCATCCAGCAAAGATAGATTCCGTCACTGGAGTTATGATGAGTTGAGCAATTTTCGAGTACAGTATAGTATGAGCCGGAACCGGGATGAAAACCGATACCTTTTGCATTGGATGCCTCGCAGTTTTTTATACTGATATTTTGAGTTATCTGCCAGCTGTAGGAATCACCGCTAAAGCCATTTACTTTAATATTTTCAAGCAGACAACTTTTGGCATTATAGAAGTAAATCCCGCCTCCACGGCAGCCGTTTATGTAATCATTCGTTTCTTTATTTCCTTCTATTGTCAGGTCTGTTATCTTTACATCAATAACATACATACCTTCAATTATTGAGCAACCGTTTGAGACGATTCCATTTTTTGATACAGAATATTTACGTGCTGTTTCTCTATCAAAGTTTATTTTGTTTCCTTTTATGGAAGTGATTTTTGCCGTGGAAACTGCCCAGGTCTGGTTGTTTGAATCATCGAAAATCATAATTCCCATACCGACTTTAAAACCTGAGGCGTCTTCGACGACTGATTCGCAGGAGGGAGAATCAATATCTGATGAGATTTTTGTTTTGAAACCATCGCATTTTTGTAGTATGGTTTCCGTTCCCGAACCAGTTAAGAGTGTACCGCTGGAAATGCGTAATGGTCCGGTGATAAGGAATTTGCCAGGATTGAGTTTTACCGTTCCTTCACCTCTTGCTTTAATTGCATCCAGAGCAATTTGGACTGCGTCGGATGAATATCCCTGGATGTCAGCGTTTGAACCGCCAACCGTTATTATGTTTTGCCTGTATTTTGAAACGGCATATTCGCTTGGCTGGGCGAATATACTGATATTAAAAATTATAGGTAGGATTAATAAAATCCAGTATGTTTTCGTTAATAATTTTTTCATAGGCGACTTTCTTATTTTTTTGATATTTTTTGACAATCCGAAATTTGGTTATTAACAATATTTATTTTGGTAATTATTATAATATTAATTATTATATTAGAAAATTTAGGTAATAATTATGAATAAATCATTTATTTCTCTTTAAGCAAAGAATTAATTATTCGAGTAACACCACTAACCATCTCATCCTCGACCTCTGGAGCCCATCCACAAGGAGAATTATATAATTGTCTAATTATCCTTGCCTGATAAGCATCCATTCTTACCAATTCACGAGTGGGAATATAGAGTTCCTGTTCTCCCATATAAGCAAAAGCCATAACAGGCATTTTATATCTGAACTCATCTTTAATCCGCATTCCAATTGGAGCGCATACTTCTCCCTGCATAGCAACAAGTGGCATAGAACCAATTTTTGCGACAATTACCTCTTCAAATCGACAGGGAAATGCTCTTGGCTTATCCAATTCAAAAACCAGATTTGCATCATCGGTGCATATATAATCACTTGTCGTTTTTGGAAAAGGTATTCCTTCTTTATAATGTTTTATTAGTACTCTAATCCAATTTGTCTTTCTATCTTTTAAATATTCGATACCTATATTTAAAGGAATGCCTCTGGCTAATTGCAATGTCTCTTCGTATGAAATGGGTGGAACCAATGGAAGTGATATAACCTCAAATTTACTTGAAATTGGTCCTGTTATTTCTTTCATTGGTTCACTTGAGATTTTCAATACAATTTGTGCTAATTCACGACCTCGCAACTTCACCGCTTCTAATCTATCTTTAATCCCTTCTGGTGGAATAACACCCTGATTACCTCCGCAACCAGCACCATACATTGCCAAAACCCCGGGTATCTTTTTTTCTATTTCATCCAAAGCATATCCTGGATGTCCAACGCCATATTTAGTAACTTCATCTTCTAAAGGATGAGTAGGATGATTGAAAAGCATTGCAATTACTTGATTTCCACTCATAACCTTTAATAACTGTATCTCATAATCAGTTGGGGCATTAGAACTAATATGAGTGGTATCACTATCAGATACTCTTTCTCTAATAAAATATCCATATCCATTGCCAAAGTAAATCTTCACAAAACCCTTTTCATTATCAATTGCTTCCTTTATCAAATCAAATACCCTATCAGCAACCCATTTCTGGTAAGGATGATTTTCAGGCAATCTCGGCAATGGAGCTTGGTGATTATGAGTAGCAATGAGAATCAAATAAGGCACATCTATTCCCAATTCATTCTTACAACGTTCTCTTAGAATTGGCGTTGCCACTGCAAAAGAACTTAAATCATAAGTTACAATAACAAGACGTTTAATTCCATCATTAAGGACAAGAACACGTGCAAATAAATCGTGGTTCTTTCCCTCTGCTACTCTCCAAATCGTCATAAACATTGATTTATCGGGAGTTATAATACCCTTTGCCGTGCCCGTCTTTATTTCAAATCCTTCAATCCGAGTTGTAAGTAAAACAATCGATAAAAATAAGAGAAACATAAGATAAAAAATTTTAATTTTTAATGATTTAATTGCCATTAAACCTATAATGTATTTTCTCATTTTATTAAACCTTTAAATTCGGCTTATATTTTTGGGAGGAAAAGATTATAATAAGAATAAATTTTTTAAGAATATAAAAATACATTTATTTTCAAACAAAGAAAATTTTTTAAAGATTTAAAAAAATACTTGACAAAACGGAAATAAATTATTAAAATGATACATAAACGATAACGATAACGTTTATGTATTTTTATTATACAAAATTAATTCTCTAAAATCAAGGAGTTTAAATTGTCTATAACCTTATTAGATATAGCAAAAAAAACAGGCGTTTCCTCTTATACTGTCTCAAGGGCTCTAAATAACAAACCAGATATCAGCAAAAAAACAAAAAAGTTAATCATAAAAGTTGCAAAAGAATTAAATTATACACCAAACAGCATTGCAAGGAGTTTGGTCCAAAAAAAGACAAATACCTTGGGAGTATTATTACCAAACATTGCAGATTCATTTTATGCCGAAATACTTAGCGGTATCGAACGTATGTCAAGAAATAAAAATTATAATATACTTTATTGCAACACCGACCACGATCCAATCGTAGAACGTAAATCCTTTACAATGTTGTTGGAAAAAAGGGTAGATGGAATATTGATTTGTCCCACAGAAAAAAACGACCAATATATTAAAATGCTCAGAGAAATTACAATTCCCTACGTTTTAATAAAAACCCACACCGACTTGTTAGATTGCGATAACGTTTTTGTTGACGTAACTTATGGTGCTTATCTTGCCGTCAATCATCTTATCAAAAAGGGCTATAAAAAAATCTATCAAATTTATTCAATGGCGCAAAATTTAGACACTAAAGAAAGAATTGAGGGCTGTAAAAAAGCATTTAAAAAAAATAAAATATCTTTGGATAAACTCGAACTGATTTATTCTGAAAGAAAACTTGAATCCTTTTATAATATCACAGAAAAATATGTAAATTATACAGGAGAAAAGGTTGGAATATTTGTATTTGACGATGAAATGGCAATGGGTGTATATAAAGCACTCACTAACAAAGGATTAAAAGTTCCAGAGCAAGTTGGAATCGTTGGTTACGATAACATTAAAATTTCACCGTATTTCGCAAAATCCCTAACAACTGTCCATTATCCAAAATATGAAATTGGTGTTAAAGGAACAGAACTATTGATAAAAAGAATAAAATTAAAAAATCAATCTGAACCAAACAAGATTATTTTAAAACCAAAACTAATAATAAGGGAAACCACTTGATATTTATAATTTTTATGATTTAAAAATCATAATTACTCTGATTATTTAAAATGCACTATTGTAAAGAGATTGTTGAAAAAGTCTAAAAAATGATTTAGAATCCTTAGATTTTAATTAATCCTAACTAGAAACTATATAGATTGTGTAAGTCATTATGAGGAATCCCAAAACTTCGGGACGACGTGATAATCTCTTTTTTAGCAATCTCTTAAAAATAAATTTACTTACAAATTAACAATTTAAAAAAAATTTTGCATGCATTTTAAATTATATAAATTAATTTATTAACATTCGTAACTAGTGCCT
>CAZBIT010000042.1:0-10598 GCA_964491835.1 uncultured bacterium | reverse complement strand
TTATTCTAATAATCAATATTATGAAATTGCCTCTAAATATCCTCAAATTTTTCATTTTGATTATCTAAAATATCTCATTCTTTAATCAATAAAGAACATCAATTATTAATACGTTTTACCATCAGTAAATTTTTAAATAAAAAGTTTATTTGAAGGTAATCAAGGCTTAAAATAGAAAAATATATTTAATTGACATTAATTTATTTTCTAATAAATTAAATTATAAAAATAATCATCAAAAAAATCTATAAATTTAAAAAAGGGAGTTAAATCTTATGTCAAATATTGCAAAATTTGAACCATGGACAAAGTTTGGTTTAGGAGTAATATCAGAATCGATTGAACTCGTTGCCTCGCTTGGTTCAACAGGTAAAAGAGTAGTAGATGTTAGAACAGGAGAATATCGCTATTGGGATCCTGAAACTCTCAAAGTTGATAAAGAAGTGGAAAATTTCTTCCTTACAAAAATAAAAGAAAAGGGAATATATGGGACTTTTTTATCGGAGGAAGCAGGAGAAATAAATTTGGAAAAGAGCAAACCATGTCCTGAAAATTTAGATGAAAAAATATATTTTATTTCGGACCCATTTGATGGAAGCCTTCTTTATAAAAGAAATATACCAGCATTCTGGTTCACAACTCTGGCAATATATTCATCCGATTATCAAATAAAAACAGCAATAGTAGGAGATTGTTCGGCAAAAACCATTGACTTTTGTGACAAAAAAAGAGCATATACCTCAAAGATTGAAGACATTTTGATAACCGAAGTTTCAGAAATAAAACCTTCTGATACTTCAAAATTATCCGATGCTTTTATCGAGACATATTTAATGAAACCCCACTATCTTTACCCGGCAGTATTTGACTTCAAGCCACTACTGGAAAAGGTAAAATTTATACTTCCGAACGGGGGACCATCTGGATTTTGCGATGTTGCAAAAGGCAATGTCGACGTTTACCTTGCAAATAAACAGCCATTTGTAGATGTATTTACTGGACTGGCAATAGCTCAAAAAGCTGGATGTGTGATTACCGATTATGAGGGCAATCCTCCAATGTTTGAGCCAGATGTTAATAAGCGCTATAATATTGTATGCTCAGCAAATGATACTTTGCATGAACAGGTACTTGAAACACTAAAAGAATGTAAAATTAAACCATTATAAAGTTATTTTAATTTCGAATGTAAAATTATTTTAAAGATATACTGTTAATGTAATTCTTTACTTCAATTGAATTTAATTTGGAGGAAAGACAAATGCTAAATCCTGAAACATTTTTCGACTTATCAAAAACAAACCACAAATCAATTTTTGATGGTGTTGAATTCGTCTGGGATGCAATTAAAAAAATTCATGATTATATTATTGAAAATCTTGAACCCAAAATAAAAGGCGAGATTATGCCTGGAGCATGGGTCGATAAAAACGTTTTTATAGATGAGGGAACAGTAGTAGAATTAGGAGCGATGATAAAAGGCCCTGCAATCATAGGCAAAAATTGTCAGATTCGAAACGGAGCATATATTAGAGGCGACATAATTGCAGGAGACAACTCTGTTTTGGGAAATAGCTGTGAATTTAAAAATGTGTTGCTTTTTAATGGAGCAAATATACCACATCTTTCGTATGTCGGAGACAGCATTATTGGATTTAAATCACATCTCGGGGCAGGGGCAAAAATCGCAAATACAAAATTAATTCGTGAAACTATAAAAGTAAAAATTAATGATAAAATCTATGATACAGGTCTTTTAAAATTCGGGGTTATATTAGGTGATACATCCGATATCGGATGTAATGCTGTTATAAATCCTGGCTCTATCATTGGCAAAAACTGTGTAATTTATGCAAATGTTGCTTGGAGAGGATACTTACCCGCTGAAAGAATTGTAAAATTAAAACAATCCCAGAATATTGTTGAAAGAAAGATGTGACGACTTAATTATGATTAATATAACTAATAAATCAAAAAAAATATATGAGTGGTTAGATTTACTTAATAATAATCCTTCATCATTTCTCACATATATTGAAGAAGATTATCTTAATGATAAAGATATTTTCAATTCCGAAAAAGAACTTTTTCAGGATGCACTTAAATATTCCGAAAAGGTTTTTGGAGCAAATGAAACCGTTGCGATAATCAGAATTCCGGGTAGAGTGAACCTATTAGGAATGCATATTGACCACAGAATGGGTTCTGTGAATCCAATTGCCACTCACAGCATGCTTATGGTAATCCAATCCAGAGGTGACGACCAGATACATATTTATAACTGTAATCCTATTTTTATATCTCGTTCATTCTCAATAAACGAACTCCTCCCAGAGGAAAAAATCTATGACTGGGATACATGGACAAAACAAAACCTTCAAAAAAGAATTGCTGAAAAAAAATCAGAAGATTGGAGTAATTATTTTCAAGCTTCTGCATTATACCTACAAAATTATGTAAAAAAAGAGAAAAAGAAAGATTTTACTAAAATTTCTGGGTTTAATGCAGTGATTAAAAGCAGTATCCCTTATTCCGCTGGCCTTTCCTCATCCTCATCATTAGTTGTTGGCTGTGCAATTGCTCTTATGACAATTAATAATATCCATCTTATCAATGAAGAATTCATCGATTTTTGTGGTTCTGCGGAATGGTATGTAGGAACAAGAGGTGGTAAAGGTGACCATGCAGCAATGTATATTAGTAAAAAAGGAAAAATTTCACATATATCCTTCAACCCATTTTCAGTTATTTATGCCCCTTTCCCAAAAAATTATTGTATTGCTCTCTGTAACTCTATAGTATCAGCAACAAAGATTGCAGGTGCTCGAAGCAGTTTTAATGCGGGTGTTGCAAATTACGAAATAGGATTCTTGTTATTAAAAAAGTTCTTCCCGCAATTCTCTGATAAAATAAAATATCTTAGAGACATAACTCCTGAAAGATTGAATATAAACGAAAGTGAAATATATTCAATGATAAAATCACTGCCAGAAAAAATAACAAGAAATGAACTAATAAAACTCTATCCCGAATATAATGAAAGTTGGGAAAAAATTTTTCCCACTCATGAGGAACCCATTGAAGGTTACTGGATTAGAGATGCTTCTCTTTTTGGAATAACTGAATGCATCAGGAGTGAAAAAGCAGTTGAATTTTTAAGAAAAGGAAATGTAATTAAGTTTGGTGAATTAATGACCATTTCCCATAATGGTGATAGAGTAACCCAGATAAAAAATGGAAAGAGAATTTCATACAGAACTCGAGCTACAGATGAACTAATCAATTCTTTAATTAATAAAATCTCTATAGAAAAGGACAATGAACTATATAAACTTTATAATCAGCCCGGATGGTATGGAATGAGTTGTCCAGAACTTGATGAATTAGTCGATATTTCATCAATCTCCGAAGGGGTAGCAGGAGCAAGATTGGTTGGAGCGGGTATGGGTGGATGTGTTGCTGTTCTTATTGATAAAGATTATGTTAAGAAATTCATAAAAAAAGTATCAGACCTTTATTACAAACCAAAAAATCTTTTTTCAGCAATAGAAATATGCTTTCCAGTTGATGGAACTGGATTTATTGAAGATAAAACAACTTCTTGAAACCTTTTCAATCCTAAGATACAAAGAAAAAAATAAATATATTGACCGAAGAAAAAAAATTAATATCTACTCTTTTCCGATTCTTTTTCTTTTACCTCTTCAAATTTTTCAACGTCAATGCAATGGGCTTTTTCAATAACTTTTCCTGTTACTTTTAATTTCTTGCCGTGGTATTTGCTTAAATTAAAAAGTTTCTTTGAATAACAAAATGAGGGAAAAATTGAATGATAAAATATATGGGATTGATTGGAATGAAAAGAGTGTTTTTCATCTAATGAAAAATATATAAATCAATTACTAATATAAACTTCAACATATAACATTGACATTTATTAAAAATTTGTTAAATTGAAAAACAAAAAAAACAAAAAAAATATTAATTATAATGGAGAAACTTAAATATGTTTAAACACTTTTTATCAATATTGATACTCATTATTTGTCAAGGATTGGTATTTGGAGATGATTTAATAAAAACAAGAAGTGACAATATTGAAATGAAAAATGTAATAACAGTGGGACCAAGCAATGCAGATGTAATTGGAACAGATAATTTTGCCATACAATTAGCAATTGATGCACTTGCTTTAAGAGGGGGTGGAACCGTTCGTGTTCTTCCCGGTGAATATATGTTAATCAATTCTATTAAACTGCGGTCAAATATTCATCTAACAGGAGTCCGAGAAAAAACTATTTTAAAACATTGTCCTGCTATATCTTCTCCACTTTTAAAAGACGCTGATATTGGACAAAAAGAAATTACACCAAAAGACCCAACACTATTTAAACCAGGAATGGGAATTGTTTGCAGAAGTGATGACTTACCAAATGCTATGAGTGAATTGCCATTAACTATTACACGTATTGAAAATGGTGTCCTTTACTTAAATGATTACATAAATGATGACTTTATTGCCGAACTTGATAGTTGGGGAAAAGGCGGACACAATGGCTTAGTGGCAAACGTTTTTCCATTGATTCATGGATATTACATAGAAAACGCCACAGTTGACGGCTTTACAGTCGATTCTTATGTAAACGAAAACCCCGGTTGGATAGGCATTCGGACTGGAGGAGTATGTATGGTGCGATGCAAAAATATCACTATAAATAACGTCAAATCATTTAACTGTCAAGGTGATGGTATTCTCATTGTATCTTGCGAACACGTAACAGTGGAAAATTGCGAAACTGCATATAATACATTTCACGGTATTCATCCTGGCAGTCACAGTCCATGGACTAAAGTGCAAAATTGCCATATTCATCACAATGGCTCCGATGGATTATATATTTGTTGGGGCGTAAGAGAAAGTGAATTTGTTGATAATAACATTCATTATAATGGTATTCGAAAACAAGGAGGGAAAAGGGGTGGTATATCAATCGGTCATAAAGATACAGATAATCTTATAGCAAGGAACCAAATTTATGAAAATGCTCTTTATGGTATCAGTTTCAGAAAGAAAACCGAAGCAAATGGCGCTCACAGAAATACTATAAAAGATAACATTATTGAAAATAATGGCTTGCCAAAAGATGGTGAGATTGGAAATGGTATTTATATTAATGGTATCACACGTGACTTAGTTTTTGAGAATAACACAATTCGGGAAATTCGTGAAGGTGAAAATCGTTATCAACTTCACGCTTTTTATATTGAACCTGAAGTCACTCGTATAAAAATGGTAAATAATAAAATAAGTGGACACCCCAAAAAAGCAATTATAGACAAATCAAATAGCCCCGACAATATATCACAAAAGGTAAGTAATATCTATACAAACTCTGAACAAGAAAAATTTGTCCAAAACTTTCTCAATGAAAATAAAAACAATCCAAAACTACTTAAATTAAAAAGTGAATATAATTTAGAACAAGTTGTTTCCAAAGGTAAAGATGAATTTTCCAAAATGGTATTATTAAACGATTGGGTTTACAACCAATTCAAAAAGTTTGGTAAACCAACATATAAAACTGAAAACGCATTAGAAATTTTAGAAAAAATCAAAGAAGGTCATACTTTTTATTGTGCACATTACACTATCGTATTTGTTTCAACTGCTACTGCATTAGGATGGCAGGCACGACCAGTCAGTTTAAGATTTGAGGATTATCCAAGACGGGTTAGTAACCACAATGTAGCCGAAATATGGTCAAGCCAATTTAATAAATGGATTATGTTTGACCCAACTATGAAACATTACATCACAAAAGATAATATTCCATTAAATTGCTATGAAATAGCAAAGGAAAGGATAAAAAATAAGGGTAAGGACATTCGTTTCGTGGTCGGAACTGAAAAAAAAGAATATACTAATCAAGATTTGCCGGTTTTGATGAAATATTATGAGGGTTACGGAAACCTGCAAATTGATGACAGATCATTAAATTTGTATGCTTGTCTTGCATACGTTCCAACTAATCGTCTTTTAGGTGATTTTCCAAATAAAAGTATAGAAATATGGGATAATTGGGATAATATTACTGTAATTTTTGGAAATAAAATTAATCTGAATGATGAAGTTTCAATGTTAGCACCTTATTATAAACCATAATCCAATTATTAAAAGTTATTTTGATTCAAATATTTTATTACTTAAATTCTGCATATTCTATTGAGATTCTCTTATACTTACTTTTACACAAAGAAAGGAATCAAATAATGAAAATGAACAAATTATCAGTTAATTTTATGAGTGTTTTATTAGTTATTATTTTTTGCATCGGGATTTTCTCCTGTACCAAAAAACAAAAATTAGATTTAAATGCCAAAGATTTATATCAGAAAATGGTCACAAATCCAAACTTTGAAAAAACACCCAATGGAGAAAGTTTTTGCTGGCAGGCAGCAAATGGTATTGACCAATTTGTTAATGCATACAAAGCAACAAAAGATACAAGTTGGTTAAACTATGGTATTAAATATTACGATTTCTTAATCGATAAAATGGACACTGCTCCAGATGGATATAAAGGTTGGATTGGAACTTATGGTTACGATAATAATTACTGGTGTGATGTTCACGTTGGTGATGCAATCATACTAAAGGGAGTTTTGGAATTCGCTTCCCTTGTTATGAAAGATGAATCTTTGAAGAAAATTTATGAAGATAAAGCAGTTAATTACGCAGAAATAGCAAAAAAACATTTTGTTGAAAAGTGGGATAAAAGAGGGACTTGGGAAGAGGTTGGTCCTTATGGTGCTTATGTTTCAGATTATAGATACCTCGAGCCAGGTAATTTAACAAAATGGATAGATAAAAAAGACATCAGAGGTTCAACACTCACTCTTCCTTTTAATAAACAAAACGAAGCCGCCCTTGTGAATTTACTGATATATTCAATTACTGGAGAAAAATTTTATTGGGATAAGGCAGAAAAAATTTTCTTCAATATGAAAAGTAGGCTTCAATACTTTGACAATCATTACGTATGGAATTATTGGGAACCATTCGGTCTATGGGACATCGATTTGGGAAAAAAGACCACCCAACATTGGGTTGGTGTTCACCCCTGGCGTTCTGGTTATACCGCTATGGAGGTCGAACAAGTTGCTGAAGCATATCACTATGGATTAGTTTTCGATGAACAGGACATTCAAAGAATTATTAACACAAATTTAGAAGTAATGTGGAATAAAGACAGAGTAAAACCAGCATTCATCAATTCCAATGGATTGGGTGCGGACAAAGACACTACCGGACTGGGTGCTTTCCAACGAGCATGGGGTCATTCAAGTGTTGCAAAAAATCAAGGACAACTCTGGACAGGTCTATTGGATTTCAGTCGAACTGTTCGTGATTTATATGAACTGCGATTCAAAAAAGATAATCCAATGTCTATTGGACGTCTGTATTACAATAATGTAATTTTAAAAGAACCTCCAGGTTTTAAGAGAAAATACATAGAAGGTTCAGTTACCGTTCCTTCTTTTAATTTCACAGAATGCAAAGACCTTATAATGGCAACAGTAATACCCCATATTATCATAAAAGGGAAAAAATCTGTCATCATCAGCAAATCGTGGAAAGAGGGAGAATTAGAAATTGCTTTATACTCAAAAGATAAAAAGGAAAAAATACTTTTTAAGGGTTCTACTATAGGAAGTACAGATATTGAATCTGGTGTATTTTTTATAACATGGGATGGAACAGACCCGGATAAAAAAGTAAAATATTCCGGTGACTATACAATACGCTGGACTTCTGGAGATGGATATAGAGAATTTCCTATTACTATTAAGTAACCAATATTATTGCATCTTAAAAAAATCTAAAATTCACTTTATTTATAATTATAGAGACGCATTGCAATGCGTCTCTACTTATTTTATATAATTTAATTTCAATTTTTTGTATTAACATTATTAAATTTAACTGGCACGTCGAGCCAATATTCAACAGGGTCATTTTTGTATGTTGCATTTTTAAACTTCCATTTCTTTAATGCTTTAACCGCTGATTCATCGTATTTTTTGTTTCCTATGGAATTTTTTATTACTGCTTCTTTTACGTTTCCCTTTTTATCAACAAGAACCGCAACGACAACCGTCCCATTTACTTCTTCAACATCTTTAACTTCTGGATATTCAATACGATTTGATAAAGAATCAATGCTCTCGACTGATTGAGGTTTATTCTCATCAGGAAGAACTGCAATTAATTCTTTTTTATCTGCCTTTTCTCCAAGAAGGAGTGAATAAAAATCTTCTCCTTTCCACATAGCATTTTTAAAAACAAGGAACTCATCAACAAGTCGATTTATACTTTCAAAATCCTTAAAGTAAGCATATCTTCTTATACCATTATTGTATAAATTAATTGCATCAAATACTTTCCCAGACCCTTGATAATATGAAGCAAGATGACTATAAAGATTTAAAAAATCACCATAACAATCAGATTTGATAATTTCCTTATATTTTTTTACTGCTTTCTTCTCTTTTCCTTTTAAAACATCTTTATAAGAAGAATTGTATTCATTTAAAAGTTCTTTAAACTTTTTATCATCTTTATTACGAAATGCATATTTCTTATGAACATAACAAGTCAAAGGGATGTTTTTTGCAAAGCCTGATACAAATTTGAAATCATTAATTGTTTTGAATAATCTTTCTTTCAAATTTCCAGTGTTTTTAAGTGTGTTTTCTATTTCCTTCATTATTATTACTTGACTATCAGGAGTAATTTTAATTAAAAACTCCAAAATGCCTTCAGCCGTGGAATCCGTTTCTTCTTTAACGATTTTATCGAGTTCATCCCAATCAACTACCAACCTTTGATTCTCCTCATTTGATGATGAAATCGAATCCTTTCCTTGACTTGAAATTTTAGTATTATCAACTTTTTGCAACGTTGAATCGTTTCTAATTTTTATCGAATCTGATAATGAATCAGTTTTAATTCCAATTCTCAGTTCAGGAAAACCAAATGCATTAGGTGCCAACCATTCATTTAGTATGACATTTCTTTGTTCTGCAAAAAACCTGTCTTCTATTTTAAAAGAACTCAGAAACGACTGCTTTTCAGGACCACCTTTAAGAACTATCGGGTCAAATATATAATTTGACAACATAAAAGCAAATTCATCCTGTGCAATGAGTGAATCCTTTAATATTTTATTATCAAGTATGAGAACATTTTTTACAATCCCCGTAGTATCTATTTCAACGCACGCTCTTATAAAACCTGCTGTTTTTTCGTCTGCTTTTGAAAATTTCTTATCCTTCTGAACAATTATTGAAGGAAGATTAATCCTTAACGTATTTTTTAAATTATTGTCTTTCAAAGCTTGAGCTCTCTTAAACCTGACTTTAACTGAATCCTGACCTCTTCTTGTTGGATTATATTCCTCTGAAAGAGAAAAAGTCACCGGCATCTTTATCCAAGAATTAACATTATCTCCTTCAACTTTTGCAGGCATATATCTTGATTTTTTCAAAGCACTGCCCGCTGCTTTATCACAAGATTTATCACCAATAGATTTAAATACTCTTGCATATTTTGCCTTACCACCATCCCCACTTGGAGAAATTAGTAACGCTATCTCTGCAGTTCCTTCTATCTTTACCTCTCTTGCTTTGTCGGGATATTTTAAATACCTATAAACAGCATAAGCCCCTTCCTCACTTATCGGTTTATCATCTTCTGAAAAAAACGAAAATATCTCTGCAAGGTTATAACGATTTTGTGGAAGAAGAGAAAAAAACGACACTTTCTTCAGAAGTGATTCTTTTAAAATCTTATAATCTTCGTTAATTTCCTTTAAGATTTCAAAATTTCTGTAATATGCATTTTTCATTAATGTTTGTTCATACAGTTGAAGTTTTTTATTTTTATCCTTTTCGTTTTTGAATTCATAACAATATATTATCTGTGGGATTAATCCTATAAAATCATTATTTGTATCCCAAAACGATACATCCTTTAAATCTTTTATCGCTAATTTATATTTTTTCTTAACATAATATTGAAATCCAGAGTTATATGATAATAAAATCTTCTTTTTATAATAATAGTTAGGATTGTTGTATGAGAAATAACGAATTATGTAACTTTTTACCGGGAAATTTTTAACAACTGCTGGATTATATTCGTATTTTTTATACGTGTCAACAAAAATATTTTTCAAATTTTTTCTATTTATGGTTTTTTCAATCTCCTTTAAATTTTTAATTTTTCCCTCTGGAACAATTTCCGCAATCATTCTAAAAACGCCAACGGCAGTTTTAACATCATTCTCATTTTCGGAAAAGTTTGGCTCTTCACCCTTGATTAACTGAGCAAACTTTACCCCATACTCATCTTTCCAGGAAGTAAAATCCCCTTCTTTCATTTCTTTAAAATAACCGTTTTCAACAACAAAGGCGGTATAGCACTCCCTGATTGAAGGACCGTTTTCTTCCGTAATTGGTTTATAAAGAGAATTACAAAGCATCTTAATTAAATCCTCTTCAATCCAATTCTCTTTAAAAGTATTTTCAATAACCAA
>CAZBIT010000041.1:3540-10715 GCA_964491835.1 uncultured bacterium | reverse complement strand
TGTAATTGCGGGCGTCTTGGAACCACCAAGTGCAAAGCCAGTTATCATTGAAGATGATGTATTAATAGGGGCAAATGCTGTTGTGCTTGAAGGAGTAACCGTAGGGAAAAAAAGTGTAGTCGCCGCAGGTGCAGTTGTTACAAATGATGTCAAGCCCTATTCAGTTGTTGCTGGTGTCCCTGCAAAATTTATAAAGAAAAGAGATTATAAAACCGACGCTAAAACTAAAATCTTGGAGGAATTAAGAAATTTATAATTTTTATAAAAAATTAAGTAATTACTTTTATGCTTTTCGAGAAATCAACTTATAAATCCTATCAAAGGAAAGTATCATATTTTGGTCTAACGTTTCTTCAATAGGTACTTTTTGTGAAGATTTTAAAAGTAGATAAATTAAAAACTTCTGGACTCTTTCTTCATCTGTTATAACAATTGTATTCTTTGAGGCGACAACTCTTATTAAATTAACGAAATTAAATTTCTTCAACCACTCATCTACATCATTAGTTGAAATGCCAATGGTATTGCTAATTTCTTCCCTTACAATAGTATAGTTGATACTTTTGCCTCTTTCTTCAGTTACCCCATATTCTTCAAGAAGAAGAATCAATAATTTTAAAATGCTAAATTCAACGCTCACAGTGAATTTAAATTTTATCCCTTTCTCAGTGTTAAGGATTCTTTGTGCAATCGTTTTAATCATAGCAACGAGCCATTCAGGAACTTTACGAAACTGTGATTCAAGCATTTGTTTATTTATTGCGATCAATTCGGTATCAGCAGAAGTCCTGATAGTAGAAGAACGTTTTGGTTCACCAAAAAGAGCCATTTCTCCGAAAAATTCATTTCCACCGAGTTTTGCAAGAACTATACTCCCATCTCCAATTTCTTTGATTATTTCAACTTCTCCCGACTTTACTATATACATCTCCTGACCAAAATCACCTTCAAAAAATATCACAGAACCAGCTTTATAACTCACAGTGCCTTTTTTTACTGATTCTTCTGCTTCCATTGATTTTAAAATCTTTAATTATACTTTTAAACAAAAAATATTTTTACGATATATTTTTATATTTATTTATATGCTCTTATTTCAATGCTTATAATTTTCCCAATTAAATTTTCATCTAATCCTGATTCATAAAATGGATTCTGTGAAACAATCTTAATATCCTTAAATCCTGCTTTTTTGATAGTATTTATATATTTTTCTTTCTCTAAAGCACCTGCGATACACTCTGACCAGGCATCAAAATTTTTTTTGATTTCATCTGGCAATTCTCCTTCGGTTACTAAATCCGAAATCGAAATCCTTCCACCCGGTTTTAAAACTCTATATGCTTCTTGATACACTCTTAATTTATCTGGAGAAAGATTAACTACACAATTACTTATAATTACATTAATTGAGTTATCTTCAACTGGTAAATTTTCAATATCTCCAATTCTGAATTCGACGTTCTTATATTCATATTTTTTTGCCGTTTTATCTGCTTTTCCCACCATCTCTTCGGTTATGTCAACTCCAATTACATAACCATTTGGACCAACTTTACCCGCTGCTAAAAACACGTCAATCCCTGAACCTGCTCCCAAGTCCAAAACTATATCTCCTTCTTTTAAATCTGCCAGTGCGGTCGGATTTCCACATCCTAATCCCATAACCGCTTCTTTTGGTATTTTTATGAGTTCTTTTTCAGAGTATCCTATTCTTTTTGCTTGTTCAATTATATTAGAACCACAGGGACTGCAAGATGGACAACAACTTGTCTCTTCTTTGGCAATATTTGAATATCTTTTCTTTACTGCCTCTTTTATTTTTTTATTTTTCATATTTTATGCCTAATAAACGATATTTTTTTCTTTTATGTGAATTTTTTTACTATTATTTATATATCCAATAATATGAGCGTCTGGTTTTAATTCTTTAACTATTGCTTCTGCATTATCAGTAACTATCACAAATCCTATTCCCATATTGAATGTCTTAAACATTTCATAATCGGTTATATTTCCTTTTTCTTGAATTAAATTAAAAATCGGTGGTATTTCAGGTAATTTGTTTATCACATATCCTTTTTTCTCATTCATTCTCCTTATGTTAAGAAAACCACTGCCAGTTATATGTGCCAAACCGTGAATGTTTTTTCTGTATTTTTTTAATGTCTTTTGTATCTGTTTTGAATAAATGATTGTGGGTGTTAGTAATTCTTCGCCGAGTGTTTTTCCAAGTTTTGTAATATATTTGTCAATTTTAAAATTCAATTGATTAAAAAATAATTTTCTTACTAATGAATATCCATTGCTGTGAAGTCCACTTGATTTTAAAGCGACTATTTTGTCTTCAATTTTTATGTTTTTACCATTGACTATTTCGTTAATTCTTACTTTACCAACGGCAAAACCTGCGAGGTCATATTCGTTTTCATGATAAAAATCGGGCATTTCAGCTGTTTCACCGCCAATAAGTGAACATTCTGCTTCGTCACATCCTTTGACTATTCCAATAATTATTTGTTCTATGACGTTTGGTTTTAATTTACCTGATGCAATGTAATCAAGGAAGAAAATAGGTTTTGCACCTTTCGTTAAAATGTCGTTAACATTCATCGCAACAAGGTCGATTCCAACTGTATCGTGCTTATTCATTAAAAATGCAATCTTTAGTTTTGTACCGACTCCGTCTGTTCCTGAAACAAGGACATAATCCCCAAGTTTATATAGTGCTCCAAAATCACCTATACCCCCAATAATATTTTTATCTTTTTTATGGGCTATATCTTTAATTCTTTCTTTAATTTTATCTGCCTTGTCAATATCGACGCCCGCTTTTTTATAATCCATCTTTAACATACTTCACCATATTTTTGAAAATTGCAAGCCCATCGCCTTCTTCTGAGAGGTCTTCTCTTGTCCATCTTGGATGTTGATATTTTGATATGTATCTCTCAGGATGAGGCATCATTCCTAATATTGTTCCATCTAAATTGCATATTCCAGCAATGTTATATTCAGAACCATTCGGGTTTGATTCTTCGTTGACATTTCCATTTTTATTGCAATATTGGAAAACTATCAAATCCTTTTTACGTAATGTATCTCTTATTTTTTGGTTCTTTGAAATAAATCGTCCTTCACCATGAGCAATCGGTAAGTATATTGTCTGTTTAGTACCCTTCGTGAATGGACATTTAGAATCTGGAGTTGCTTTTAGATAAACCCATCTATTTTGGAATTTTCCTATATTATTAATTGCAAGGGTAGTTTCCTGCTCGTGATTTCCTGAAATGTCGGGCAAAAATCCCAATTTCACAAGTGCTTGAAATCCATTGCAAATTCCAATTATGGGCTTTTTGTCTTTCACAAAAAGTTCGATTTGGTCTTTTAATTTAAATTTTATTTTATTTGCCATCACCTTTCCAGCCGCTATATCGTCTCCGAACGAAAATCCTCCAGGGATTATAAAAATTTGATAATCCTTTAATTTTTTCTTCTTAAATATAAAATCATTAATATGTATTCTTTCAGCATTTGCACCAGAAAGGTTCAATGCATACTCTGTCTCATAATCACAGTTTGTGCCGGCAGTTAAAAGTACTATTGCTTTTGGTTTTTTGTTTACCATTTTAAACTCTTTTGCCAACTTTCTTTTAGGATTTCTATTGGTTTTGATATAATAATTTTATTATTAATTCCTCTTATTATAAAATCTTTTTTTTCTGTAACGTATCCAATGTGTGAAAAAACGCATCTTTTAAGCATATTTTCAAACCTGTTTTTATTTTCTGGATGGACTGTTACGATAAACCTGCTGTTTGACTCTGAAAAAAGAATAAAATCATTTCTTTTTATGTCATTAGGAACATATTTAAGAGAAATATCCATACCTAAACCACCAGAAAATGCGGTTTCTGCAAGAGCAACTCCTAAACCACCGTCTGAGCAGTCGTGAATTGACGCAACGAGTTTCCTTTCTGTTATTCGATTTAATGCTTTATATGTCTTTTTTGCTGATACTGGGTCGACCCTTGGAACATTTTTACCTAAGAATCCTTTTAAATGATAATATTCTGAACCACCCAGTTCATTTTTTGTAAATCCGATTATATAAACTAAATCCCCTGACTTTTTTGCGTCCATAGAAACTATATTTTCAATGCTATCTACAATTCCCATTGCAGAAATAAGTAAGGTAGGGGGTATGGAGACGGTTTTTCCTTCTATTTCATATTCATTATGAAAACTGTCTTTTCCAGATATATAAGGTGTGCCATATTTTACTGCAATATCATAACATCCTTTTGCCGCTCTCACAAGTTGTGCAAGTTTAACATCTCCATCAGAATTACTTTCTGAAAGAATTGGATTCCCCCAACAGAAATTATCAAGCAACGAAATCTTCTCAAAATTTCCGCCGACTGATACGATGTTTCTCACCGCCTCATCGATACAAGATGCAGACATCCAATATGGGTCGATTAAACCAAACTTTGGATTAATGCCGTTCGATACCGCAATTCCCTTTCTTGAAGATGGAGTAGGTCTTATTACTCCTGCATCATTTGGTCCATCATTATTTACTCCAACAAGAGGTTTTAATACTGTTGTTCCTTTTACTTCGTGGTCATACTGTCTGATTACCCATTCTTTACTGCAAATATTGTATGAAGAAAGATTTTTTAATAGTTCTTTATTAAGGTCTTTTGGTTCACTAAATCGTGGTTCTTCAAGTTCAGGACTTTTCCAGTTTGCTTTTAATGCCATTTTTGGTAAACCTTTATGAGTAAATTCAAGATCAAGATATAACACGGTTTTATTTTTATATTTTACGTGGATTTTCCCCGAATCGGTGAATTCACCTAATACAGTTGCTTCAACATCCCTGCTTTTACACAATTTAAGGAAATCATCAATGCATTCAGGTTTCACTGCAACGGTCATTCTTTCTTGTGCTTCCGATACCCACAATTCCCAAGGCACAAGACCCGGATATTTCACGGGTGCTTTTTCCAATTGAACCAGACATCCACCACTTAAAACAGACATCTCACCGACCGAAGAAGAAAGCCCACCTGCCCCATTGTCCGTAATTGCGCGATAATAACCTTTATCTCTTGCTTCTAAAAGAATGTCCATCATCTTCTTTTGCACTATCGGTGCTCCGATTTGAACCGCCTGGACGGGAGTAGATTCATCAAGTTTTCTTGACGAAAAAGTCGCACCGTGTATGCCATCTTTACCAATTCTTCCTCCAACCATAACTATTAAGTCGCCAGGTTTTATTTCCTTTTTGCTTGTGTCAGTTTTACCAATCTTTTTTGGCATTATTCCACCTGTTCCGCAAAATACAAGAGGATTTCCAATGTATCCCTTATGAAAAACAATCGTTCCATTTATGGTAGGTATTCCAATTTTATTACCTCCATGCTCAACGCCTCTTCTCACACCTTTGAATATTCTTTTTGGATGGAGTATTTTTTCAGGAACGTCTTTATAGTCAATGTCAGGTGGAGCAAAACAGAAAATATCCGTGTTAAATATTATATTTGCTCCAATTCCAGCACCCATAATGTCTCGATTCACACCAACAATACCAGTTACTGCTCCTCCATAAGGTTCAATTGCTGAAGGATGATTATGAGTTTCAACTTTGAATGCTATATTATAATTATCATCAAAACTTACGATACCAGCATTATCCTTGAATATTGAAACAAGCCAATCCTTATTATGGGATATTACTTCAGTTGCCTTTTTAATGTATGTATCAAAAAGTGAATTTATTTTGATTTTTCCTTTTCCTTCATAGTATTCGATGATGGCGTTAAATATTTTATGTTTGCAGTGTTCTGACCAAGTCTGTGCAATCATTTCAAGTTCAACGTCAGTCGGTTTTATACCTAAACCATACTTTTTTCTATCTAATTCATTATCTTTATAATATTTCTTAATTTTTTTCATCTCATCGAGATTCAAAGAAAGGAGTCGATAGTCGCTTATTCTCATCAATTCTTCATTACTAACATAGAGGTCGATTTCTTCAACTATGGGGATTGTTTTGATTTTTTTCTTTCTTGGTATCGTCTGCTCAAGTTTTCTCTTATTAAATATTTCATAAGTTTCAATTACGAGATTTGCCAAGAGCCGAGTTGAAATTAGTTCGATTTCTTCTTTAGAAATATTTCCTTTGAATACGTATTGTTTTGCAGTGCTGACAGTTCCTTTAAATTTTCTACCGATTATGTCAGCAATCCCTTCTTTGGTAGTAGTCGCAACGTTATCGGTCACACCCGGTTTAAAACTAACCTCGACAATCCAGGAGAAATCAACTGCAAGTGAACGATTAACTGAGAATTTCTGGATTATAGGGTCACAGAAGAGTTCTTTGCCAAGGGTTTCTGCTTCTTCTGACGTAAGGTCAGAATCAATTTTATAAACGTCGATAGTTCGAACGTTTGAAACCTTTTTTATCTGCAAATCCTCTTCAATGTCTTTTTTAACTCCCTTACCCAGTGAGTCAAAAACTTCATCTTTATAAGTAACTTCTATTCTGTTATACATATTATTTTTATAAAAATATTTAGAATTTATAGGATAATGATATTTTATTAAAGTTTGCTTTTATGGATAAATTTGATTTCGGAACTTCAACTTCATCATTTTTTAATAGTATATAAGATAATATTGAAGCACCTCCAAATGCAATTCCAATTATTAGGTCTTTATTTGCATCTTTATCAGATTTTTCTGATAATTCTTTATCTGTTTCTTTAAAATCTTTTGCAGAATTTTTCTTGTCCCAATATCTATAAAGTTCAGTAACGCATACTATTCCAGAAATGACAGATAGAATTACCGCAGTGTCAGTTCTTTTTTTAACTCCTGCAATATTTTCAAGTTTTTCATTAGTTTCATAAATAACATTATTATTTTTATCGTAAATTTTTTTTATATCGGAAATCAATATTTTGCGTTTATTTTTTAAGATATGTAATGTTGTTTCTGAAATTACTATAAAATTTGGACTCATTTCAACTACTTTGCCTTCTAACTTTTTTCCCGACCATAACTCTATCGTAATTTCAGAATATAAAATGTTTTTTTTAATTAATGATTGTGAAAATACAGAGTTGTAAAAAGTTATGAAATAAATCCCTAAAAATATGAGAAGG
>CAZBIT010000041.1:2072-3440 GCA_964491835.1 uncultured bacterium | reverse complement strand
AATATTTCCAAATTTTCGGGGGACATTTCGGTTAAAGGTCTTCTTAATTCTCCAACATCCCATCCAAGCAGTCGTAATGCGGTTTTAATAGGTATTGGATTAACCTCTATAAATACTGCACGAATAAGGGGAGTTAGTTTAAACTGGATTTCTCTGCTTTTTTTAATATCACCATTAAAGAAATTGTGGACAAGTTCTGAAGTTTCCTTAGGAGCGATGTTTGCAACGGTTGATATGACTCCTTTGCCTCCGATGGAGAGGACAGGTAGAATGTGGTCATCGTTTCCGGAATAGATAGAGAAAGTATCTCCACAGAGTCGTGCAATCTCAATAATTTGATTTATATCCGCACTTGCCTCTTTTATACCTATTATGTTTTTGTTTTTCGACAATTCATAAACTGTCTCTGGTTTCATATTTAATCCTGTTCTTGATGGAACGTTATACATTATTATTGGAAAGTTTGTTTCATCGGCAATTATTGAATAATGTTCGATGAGTCCTTTTGGAGATGTTTTATTGTAGTAAGGAGTAACGATTAATGCACAATCGGCACCAGCGGTTTTTGCGGATTTTGTAAGTTCAAGCGTATCTTTTGTTATGTTTTTGCCAGTTCCTGCTATAAGTGGGAGTTTGCCTTTAACTTCACTAACCGCTATTTCAAATATTTCTTTTTTTTCTTCATCTGTTAATGTTGCTGATTCGCCGGTAGTTCCACAGACAACGATTGCATCGGTTTTATTTTCAATATGAAAATTGATTAATTTTTTTAAGACATCATAATTAACCTTACCATCTTTAAATGGTGTAACCAAAGCGACTGCAGAACCTATAAACACATTTACCTCCGCAGAAATTAAATTTATTTTCAAATGTTTTAATTTTTAAATTATGCAATATTTAAAAATAAATCAAGATTTATTTTTTGGTGGAATAATATTTTAGATGACATTTAAATTGTTTGTGAAATGTTTATGATAAAAGTGGAATTTTTCTAAAACCACAAAAGAATAATAAAGAATAATGGTGAAAAAAAGACATAGGGAACAGTCCCGCTTAGCGTGACTGTTCCCTACAACAACGGAATTTTCATTCTGTGGATGCGGTTTGACGTAATGAATTAAATTTGTAATTTTGCCATAAAAATGTCAATGTAAATTTTATTTTTTTATTTGTTCTAATAATCAGCAAATACTTGACAGACAGATAAAAAATTTGTATATTAATAATGTCTTCGGGGCAGGGTGAAATTCCTGACCGGCGGTTAAAAGCCCGCGAGCGAGTTAAAAGCATAGTTTTTTAATTATTGCTTCTCGCAGAATCGGTGGAATTCCGATGCCGACGGTTAAAGTCCGGAAGGGAGAAGAC
>CAZBIT010000041.1:0-1972 GCA_964491835.1 uncultured bacterium | reverse complement strand
AATCCAAATCCGATGGTTGGGGCTGTCATTGTTAAAGATGGTGAAATAATTTCAAAAGGTTATCACAAGTTTTTTGGCGGTCCACATGCAGAAATAGAGGCAATCAAAAATGCAAAAAAGGATTTAAAAGGAAGCATATTATATGTTAACCTTGAACCCTGCTGTCATTTTGGAAAAACCCCTCCTTGCGTGAATGCTTTGGTTAATTCTGGAATAAAAAAGGTGGTAATAGGCGATATTGACCCTAATCCTGTGGTAAAAGGTAAAGGGATTAAATTTCTTAGTGAAAATGGAATAGAAGTTATTCAGGGGATACTGACTGACGAATGCAGAAAATTGAACGTGATGTATTACAAATATATGAATACCGGTTTACCTTATATCAGTTTAAAGATTGCTCAGACAATAGATAGCAAAATATCGAAGAAAAAAGGAGAAAAGACAGATATAACTTCGATTGAATCAAAAAAAGTTGTTCATAAGTTAAGAAGTATGTATGATGCTGTTCTTATTGGTAAAAACACGGCAGTAATTGACAATCCTTCTCTTAACGTAAGATTATATAAAGGAAGGTCACCAAAAAGAATAATTCTTGATGAAAATTTAAAGATTAATACGAATTTACGTTTGTTAAATGAACCTTTTTCGAAAGATACTATTATATTTACTACTTCCGACTATGACCATAAAATAATGGAAAAACTTTTAGAAAAAAGTGTTAAGGTAGTAATTACAAGAAAAGATAAAAATGGTTTAATTGATTTAAAGTATATGTTGAATAAATTTTCTAAACTAAATATAACATCTATATTTGTGGAAGGTGGGTCAAAAATTTTTGCTTCTTTTTTAAATCAAAAATTAGTAGATAAAATTTATTTATTTATTGCTCCCAAAATTTTCATTAAAGGAGTAAACGCTTTTAATGGTTCCTGTTGTAATGAAGAATTACTTAAAAAGATGAATTTAAAATTTGAAAAAATTAAAAGAATGAACGATGATTTATTAATCGAAGTTAAATTAGGATAAAAAGTGTTATAATCAAAAATGTTTACTGGAATAATAAAAGAAATTGGTATTGTTAACGAAATTTCAAAGAACAAAAACAATATTATATTTGGAATTTCATCAAAAAAAGTAATTAAAGAACTTGAAATCGGGTCAAGTATTTCCGTAGATGGCGTATGTTTGACAGTGACCAAAATAACGAATACAATGTTTTTCGTTGAGGCGGTTGAAGAAACACTTAAAAGAACGACTCTAATTGATTTATCTAATGGTAGTAAAGTTAACCTTGAAACATCAATTAAACCATCTGAAGGACTTGGAGGGCATATTGTTCAAGGGCATATTGATGGAATTGGTAAAATATCAAAAATTGAAAAATGTGAAGGTAGTTGGCTTTATTCAATTAATGTTCCTGAAAATATTAGAGAATTTATCGTAGAAAAGGGTTCAATTGCGATTGATGGAATAAGTTTAACGCTTGTTAACTTGGTTAATAATAACATTGTAATTTCAATCATACCATTTACAATAAAAAATACCTCTATTGGTGAAAAGAAAGTAGGTGATAAGGTAAATATTGAAGTCGATATTATAAGCAAATATGTAAAGAATTTTTTAGAGAAAAAAGAAGATAAAGGAAAAATAACATTGGACTGGTTAAGGAAAACTGGATTTATTTAAAAGAATCTAAAATTTTGAAAATATTGGAGGTTAAATGTTTAAATTTAATACAATTGAAGAAGCAATTGAAGATTATAAGAATGGGAAAATGCTTATAGTGGTTGATGATGAAGACAGAGAAAATGAAGGTGATTTAATAGTTGCAGGAGAAAAGGTAACACCCAACGTTATTAATTTTATGTCAAAGTATGGAAGGGGAATAATCTGTCTTTCTTTAACGGAAGAAATGACAGAAAAATTAGAACTTGAACCAATGGTTAATAAAAGCACGTCCTTACACGGCACA
>CAZBIT010000040.1:720-10828 GCA_964491835.1 uncultured bacterium | reverse complement strand
AAACTTACAGCAATCTGCCGTCTTTGAGATGCACAGTCCGATGAGCATAATCAGTTATTCGATTATCATGCGTTACCAAAAGTACCGAACCTCCGGAAGCGGTAAATTCTTTCATATAATTAATAATAATTCTGGCATTCTCATTGTCCAAATTCCCCATCGGTTCGTCTGCAAGTAAAAGTGTTGGATTGTTAAGAAGCGCCCTTGCCATTGCTGCACGCTGACGTTC
This sequence comes from uncultured bacterium, assembly GCA_964491835.1. Classification (GTDB taxonomy): domain Bacteria; phylum SM23-31; class SM23-31; order JAUVVT01; family JAUVVT01; genus CAZBIT01. The sequence goes on along the minus strand of CAZBIT010000040.1, from coordinate 10,599 downwards.
ACCGGTGCTGAGTTCAGAGGGAGTATGGTAAATGCGGGCTGTAAGATTAAAGTGAGCAATAAGTTTTTCGGCACGCTCCTTGATATGCTGTCCGTGCAGAGCGAGAGAAGGGGCAAGAACATTATCTAAAACGCTCAAGTAAGGTATAAGATAAAATTGCTGGAAAACGAAACCAATAACCGCAGCCCGAAAAGAAGCCCTTTTATCGGCAGACATTTGATATATATTACTGCCATTAATCATCACCATACCATCGGAAGGTTCAAGGAGTCCTCCAACCGCAAGGAGTAAAGTAGTCTTACCGGAACCACTTGGTCCCTGGACTGCTACAAACTCTCCGACATCAACATTTAAAGAAATATTATCAAGCGCAGTAATAATCCCTCCGGGACCATGAAAAATTTTACTTAGATTACTTATGTGAAGCATGATTACTCATTCCGAAGAATAATTGCCGGATCCTGTTTTGCAGCGATAACCGCAGGAATCCAACTTGCAATACACGTTAAAACAGGTGCTGTTATCATAATCAGCACAAGCGAATATGGATTAAAAAGCATTACTGCATTTTTAAAATTAAATGTAACCTCTCCCCAGGTAACACCAAAAGCAAAACCAGCAATATAACCAAGCAAAGCACCAAAAAGACCGAGCAACAGGGATTTAGCCATAAAAATGGAAAGAATCTGTTTTGACTGCAATCCGAGTGCCCGCAGAATCCCGATTTCTGTTTTTCGTTCCCGGACATTGCCGTAAGCAAGCAGCCCAATCCATACCGTGCATCCGAGAATAATAAGCGGCACCAGTAATGAGGCAAACTCTTCCATTTCACGACGTAAATCAGCACGGTTGCTTTTTTCACTGGCAAGCACAAATTTAGTGATTTCTTCTGCCCTGCTTCGCGCCTGTTCACGGGTAATTACATTGCTTGCAAATTCAATAACTTCCGTATTGGGTAAAATGGTATTAATATCTTTTCTGACGTTCTCGATTTCTGAACCAAAACAAATACATTTCAGAGCCATAATCGCATTGATTCTTCCTTTTTTGCCCATCAGTTCCTGAGCCTGTTTCAAGTCAATCCAGATTGTGATATCGTCTTTAGTGCCTCTTTGAGAATGGCATTCGCTGACCTGAAAATCTTTTCCAAGAAGTTTTACTTTATCGCCGATTTTTATATTATTGCTTTTCCAAAGTTCATATCCCAAAACCATGCAACCGGGTGGAACCGCTTCAAGGATTGGTTCCTGCAAATCAAGTTTTGTGATAGGGACTTCACCTCTAATGCCGATAAGGATAACGGGACGCATTCCTTTTTCAGGCCAGTTGATTTTTTGTTCAAGACTTGGAAGCAGGTGACGAATTGTAACCATCTTAGAAGCGGCAAGCCGATTTACATATTCTTCAGGCATATCTTTTGCGGAATAGCCATCCAAATAAAAATCGCTGAGCGTCTGTTTTTCGGGAAGAACAAGGAGATTGAATCCCAAAACTTTCATAATTTTTCTATAGTCATCTTCCATCAGAACCATTTCATCTTTCATTTGATTTTCTTTTGATATGAGAATTTCCTGCGTATTTAAATCGTGGGCATTCAAAAGTGTCATTTCTGCTACAAGAACACCGACAGCCACAATAACAGCAAGAATGCCGAGAGAAAAGGCAAGTTTTTTATATTTTATTTCCTTAATTGCAAGCTGCCAGAGATTCATTTTTCCCTCTCATTTTTAGACCATTTTAAACGAAAACTTATTATAATAACAGTAATAATAATAATCCCAAACGTTACCAGTAAATTCCGAATGAAACGATTTGCGGATTCAGTGACTTCTATTTTCTTAATATTCATTTCCGAGTGTTCATCGGCAGAGGTTAAATTAGCCAGTTCAGAGAGACCGAAAAGAGTAGGCAATTTTACATCCTTAATCCACCTGCCCTCAAGTCCGGCATTCCAGTCGGTAACCATTAATATATCCACTCCGGGATTTTGATCCTTAATAATGCAGGAACACGGTCCCACAATAAATTCACATGCATTTTGAATGTTTCTTTCGTTAATGCCTTCTCCAACCAGGGTGTAAAGAATCCTGCCCCTGCCATAGACAGGGAATGCCATAGGATATGATGAATACTCAAAAAGGTCTTGCTCAGTGTTCATCAGCATATTGATAAGATGATATTCGTCAGAATTTTTGCGTGATAGACGAATCATTGAAAATTTAATTTTAAGTTCGGGTCCATTTTCATTTAAAATAACCGTATCGTTAAAAGTGCCATCGTCTATGATTACCGGCAGTGTCAGGGAATTATTCAACTTATCCAGTTGAGTCCGGAGTAAATCAGCGGCAGAATTATCTTTTTTACTGTCTCCACTTTCGAGAAGTATCCAAACGGCTGATTCTCCATCGAGAATTCTTTTAGCAATTTCAGAGCGTACGGGTGATTCTATCAATCTCTTTACAGATTCTGCTGTCAGAGGCCCATGCCATACGGGATGTTTTATCCAAAAACTGCGGGGATAAAAAACCACCATATATGGAATAACCGGTGGATTCAGAAATTCCCACATATCCTTAATTCCGCCTTCCAACTGAGTTTCCAAATCGACAGTATTAACTTTGTAATTTGAATACTCAATTTGTGAATTTGAAGATTGCTGGAATATATCAACAATTTGTTTATCTTCCGAAGTCAAGGAGCCTCTATAAAATATGAATACTTCATAGCAATCAGCAAACCAGCGCTCAAGTGCATATCGAAAAACGGGAACATTGCAGGCATAAGCAGGATTAGAAAATAAACTAAAACCGATTATTAAAACATATAAAACTATTATCTTAGTCTTATTTATCTTCATATATATTCTTTACCCTTAAAATTTGAAAGAATAATTTATACTTCTTTTTAAATCTTGAATGAACAATTGAAAATGGAGCATAAAGCTTTTTCTCATCCGGTGCAATAAAATAAATTAAGGGGCTTGACTAGATAAAATGTTTATTTTTAGATACAATTTTAATCAATAATTGTTCAATGTTTTTATTTTTATTATTAAATCTGAACTCAAATTCTTTAAGATAAAGATAAAAATATTCAGGTATAAGATGCGAATATATTTCTGTAAATTTAATATTCAAAGGTTAAAATATTTTAAAACTGAAAAATAATCCCTTCGCTCATTACGAGATAATTTGCAAATATATGCCTGATTATATAAATGCTTATTCTTGATTCAATACCAATTATCCGCCTTTATTTTAATTCCTTAATCCGAATATCACGGAACTCAAGATTGGAACCATGGCCAAGAAATCCTATATGACCTTTGTCTCGCTTTAAACCTGGGTGGTCTTTTCCATCCATCGTCTTAGGTGTACTGGCTTTGTCAATGTCAGCATCGACTATTGTGACACCATTGAGTTTGACGGTAATCTGGCGGTTATTTGCAATGACCTCTTCGAAATTCCATTCACCAACAGGTTTAAGGTATTCTCGTTTTGCCGGGACGACGCCGTAGATAGAACCGTGAAACTGATACGGATTGAGGTTCTTATATGTATCCGCAGTGTTGTCAAGTATCTGAATCTCCATTCCCACATACGCCGCATCTCCTGACAGGGGGGCGCGAATTCCCAGACCATTATTGGCACCGGGCGTGAGTTTAAATTCAAAACGCAGTATAAAGTTACTATATTCCTTTTCCGTATAAAGATTTCCACCACCGCCACGCTTAGGATATACGGCAATTTTGCCGTTTTCAGCAGCATAGCTTGTGGTGTCGCCTGTCCAACCGCTGAGGTCTTTTCCGTTGAAAATAGGTATAAATCCTTCTTCGTCCTTCTTCTCTTTCACTGCCTTCTGCAGGATCAAAAATGCTGATTCGTTGTGGTGCTGATAGAGCACAGTCCGACTCTTCTCCTGTGCTTGTGTATTGACAGTTTTTATCTTATCAACCGATTTTATAGCCATTGTACCCAATTGAACACCATCTTTCTTTGCACCGTAATCAGGCATATTGAAAGTGCCATTGGTTTTTACAGCAGAACTCAACTCTCCAGCAATAACTGTCTTAGAAAACAATAAACAAATTATTGCTAAGGAAATGATTATCTTATTTGTTTTTTTTATCCAAGAATACATATAGCCCTCCATAACATTTAAAACTAAAATTAGTAAATTTTTTAATCTCTTTTATTTATAATAATTTCTATATTTACCAGTTTATTACTTTTTGCCGTATTATTTTATAAATAAATCATTATTCAGGCATAAACATTGTATGTTTTCATTGGATTTATATTCAATCTCAGATGAAGGACAAGCATTTTTAATATTTTTTTTGTTTAACTACTAAGGATTTTAAATCAGGGAATTCAGAATTTTTCTTAATAAAATTAGCATAAATAAATCCATCTTTTGCTAATGCTTCTTCAAAAGTTAGACCCATTATTGCCAAGAAATAAATTACGGGCTTATAAAATATTATAGTGCCGAAGGGGGGATTCTGTTTTACATACTTATAATAAACAATAATTTACGACGCATTATATTAATTTTAAAAAATTTAAAAGTTAGATTCAGTTTGATGGAGATTTATTAAAATATACCAAAATAGCATTCAAGTTGTCCCCAGAATGGCACTGAGATTTTAACTATTTTTATTTAAACCTGTAATAGAGTCTGCACAAATATAAAAATAATTGAGGTATTTAGCAAAATAAAAATATTTATAGTATATTGTGGACCGAATATCAATACTTTTTTAACCGAGCATCTGATTAAGAGTCATATTCCCCTACTTTTTAAATAACTTTGTAACTTTTTAAAAAACAACTTAACTGCGTATGACTACTGTATTAAAATCGCTTCATTAAATCTTCACCATCCTCACTATTTTCACCAAAACTTGCAAGAATTGTCAAGGAGGGAAAAAATCATTTGATAAAATAAAATTTATTACTTATTATATTCAGTGCAAAATATTAATGTTCATTTCTAATAAAATAATAAAATTTTACCATAGACATTTCACTCATAGAGCAAAAATAGATAATCCGTATTGAATAAATTTTGGTGAAGAATAAATTAGAAAGGACTCAAAAAAATCTATAGGAGGATATTAAATGAAACTTCAGAACTTTGAAATCAAGAGTCAAAAAATTAAGGAAGAATTTTTAAAATTGAAAAATGAGGCACCTGCGAGATTTAAAAAACGTTTAAATTTATCGTGGAGTAATTGGATATTCGGATTGGAGAGCCTAGAAGATACAGCGAATCGACTTCAACGCAATAAAATTGAGTTCATCGAACTTAACGGAAACCGTCAAGGAAATGACATTGGCTATAAAGCTTCGGAAACTAAAAAGATTTTATCAGAACATGGAATCAAAACAGCAGGGATATGTGGAATTTTTTCACCCGATAATGATTTTTCAAGCAATAGAGGTGTAATAACACAAAATGCGATTGACTATGTCAAGCGGAATACTGAATTGGGCAGGGAACTTGGAGCAGATTATTTTTTGCTTGTTCCTTCTGCAGTCGGAAGATCCCAGAAAATTGACGACAGAGAGTTTGAACGTGCAGTGATAGCTTTACGTCGAGTTGCTGATATTTTTACTGATACCAATATAAAAGGTGCAATAGAACCAATCCGATCTTCTGAAGTAAGTTTATGTCACACAGTTCAGGATGCATTGGATATTATTAAAGCGATAGAACATCCCGGAATTCAGCATATAAATGGAGATATTTATCATATGCACACCGAAGAATCGCACATTGGTGAAGCAATTTTAAAGTGTAGCAATCGTCTTGTAAATCTGCATATTGCCGATTCCAACCGTCGGGCTCTGGGGGAGGGGTCTATTGATATTGATATTGTAATCATGGCACTTTATATATTAGGATATAACCGAAATGGTTGCTATGTTACACCAGAACCATTGGGTCCTGGTGGAGATTCGTATGTTGCATTGTTTGGATTACAAGAGAAAGAAGTTTTAGATGAATTGGTTCGGCAGACAGCATCATATTTCAGAGAAAGAGAAGAAGTTTTGGTTTCATCAATTTAAAAAACTTTTTCAGTTCAAAAAACTCTCTTAGGAAGTGAGTATTTTATTAAAATATTATGAATTTTTAAAAAGGGAAGATTTTTTAGTTTAGTTTTATTTCTTTTAGCATAAATATAATAATTTTGCAATCAATTCTTGATTTTCCCTACGGCGTGCAATTCCAGCCGTGAATCTTTCAGCCTCTTTTTTTAATTCTCTAATTAAATCTGCCTTCTGACATTCAGTATTACAAATTTCTATTTGATTGGTCTCAAGATTATATAATTCATATGGTTCACATCCATCCCATCTCCATTCCTTTATATCTGCCTTGAAATGTAATTTATATTTGCCTCTTCGAATTGCTATTAGTTGATCCTTCCAGTAATAATATATAAATTCGTGCTTTGAAGAACGCTTGCCTTGGAGAACAGGAATCAAATTTTGACCATCTATAGGACGGTCTTTAGGAATATCAATTTCAGTTAAGGAGAGAAAGGTAGTAAAAATATCCATAATCGTACCAGTTTCATTACTTACAATACCTTCCGGGAGAATTCCCGGAAATCTTGCAATGAAAGGTATACGCAGATTATCTTCAAAAGATGTTTTTTCTGCTCCAACAAATGATTTGGCTACACTGTCATATTTGATTTTAGGCAAAAATAAATCTTTATTGCTGATAAAAATCACAAATGTGTTATTATTTAATTTTGAATCTTTAAGCAAGTTTAAAACCTCCCCGATACCAGAATCTATTTCTTTAATTAAGTCACAATAAATTTCTTCTTTAGAATCATAATTTAAATTTTTTTTACATTCAAGAGGAACATAGGGTATTGTGTAGTTTAAGAGAACAAAAAAAGGATTATTTTTTGATTTTTTAATAAAACGCACTCCTTCTGCAGTATATTGTTTAATATGTGAGTTTTGGTAAAATGACTTTTCACAATTATAAATAGAACCATAATTATAATCAAAACCATACTGTTTTGGTAGATAATAGGGGCTGTTCCCAAGACACCATCTACCGATGTATGCTGTTTTGTAACATTTCTCTTTTAGTAATCCTGTAAGTGTTTTTTCTGTCTTGGATAAACCGACTTTGTCTGAAGGTAATAAAGGTCTAACAATTCCGTTTCGAATGCTATGTCTACCTGTTAAAAGTGCTGCTTGTGATGATGAAGTGAATGATGCTGAGGTATAAAATTGGTTCATTGTGATTCCTTCATCAGCTAATACGTTAAGATTTGGGGTGCTAATTGCCCTATGATTTTCTATGTTTAGATTACTGTATCCCGCATTATCTAAAAAAATTATAAGAAAATTAGGACACTTTTTATAAGGGAATATCCAGTTGTCAGACCACGTTTTTAAAACTCCCAAACCTGCAAAACAATAAATTGAACTATTAAGAAATTTTCTACGGCAAATTTCTTTCATCACCATTTCTCCTTAATACCAATTTATAATAATTTATAACAAAGTGAAAAATCAACATCCTATTACTTTTAATTGAAGAAAACATAATTCAGAAATATTATAATCTTTAAAGCAAGGTGTTCAAAATGTTTTAAGAACATCCACTATAACTCTTGGAAAATTCTTTTACCTTCAACTTTTTTTTATGTTGAATAGCATTTTTTATATCTATTCACATAAGAAGGAAGAATTTTACCAGTAAAAATAATATGATATCCAGAACCTACTTCTTTTTCCAATTTACATTCAAAATTAATTGTTGCATGCTTTATTGAGGATTATTTTACAAACTTTGTCTCTATAGAATTTATCTAATTTAAAAATTTAATTTTAAATATTTTCTGTTTTAAATATATAGTGTTAGTTTTTGCCTTTTTTGTTAAAAAATTAATTTTCAAGTAAACAAATAAAAAAACGAGTATATCTATTTGTGTCTAATTATTGAGCTGTTTAATTCATTGTTTTTATTTATAATTTATTGTGTGTGATTTATTATAGGTTGAAAATTATGAAGGGGAATTAGTTATTCAACAATGTATAAATCACATTTATTTCAGTTGTTATTTTCTTTCTCATTTTAAATCTGCTTCAAATTCGATCCGTTGCCCTGGCACGAGGTGGTTGCACTCGATTGTCAGTTTGGGATTTGCACCGCCAGATTGAACAGTGAATTTGCGGGTTTCTCCGGCTTGTAAATATTTGAGTGTCTCGGCGGCACGTATACTGTTCACAGTTACGTACGTATCGTAGTATATAGGTGCAACACCAATATTCTTTACTGCTACTCGTGAATTACTTGAATTCGCTTCAAATGCCGTGATCTTGAACTTATACCCACATACCATACCATGCTCACGGATACGTTCCATCGTAATCCATCGCGGCCATTGTTCGCAAATCATAAAGGTAATGCCGAATTTCAACGCTTCTGTTGCCCAGTTCGCTTCTACATAATCAGAATGTTCTTTTGTCCTAAAAAGTATTTCTCCACCTACCGGTGAATGTTGAAAGCGGTCCAGACCAAAAAATTCCCATCCTTCCAGGTTATAACTGGGTTTCCAGGCAAGATGGAAGGAGTCATCAAATATCCCAAACTTTAGTTTAATCAACTCGGATTGTGAAGCAAAAGGTGAGCGATTGCCTTCATGTGCGTCCTGCGAGATCATCCACGGTGTTTCTTTGAACACTTTTGCCAGGTGTTGGAAGAATTTTGCTTGAAATTCCTTGCTGGGGAAATTCTTTCCCACAATCTCTCCCGGATCATAGATGTGATATTCTGCCCACAAGCCAAATCCTGTCTCCAGAAAGGCAAGGCGTGGATCATGGTCATATTTCTCGGCAAACTTTTCGTAGAACTCAAGAAAGAAACGCTGGTATTCAGAATGAGACCAATCTGGGAAACCGGTGTCGCGACCTTCGGACTTAGCCACGATTTCATTATAGTCCGGCAGTGCTTTAATGTAATCAGGTACGCTGGTTGGACGACCTGGATAGGTATCCCAGAATCGTAGAATCGCCTGATGTCCACGGCTTGCGCTCGAATTAAGTTTGCGCTCCACGGTCGTCCAATCGTATTCACCTTTCCGTTTTACCACATCGTTATAGCGCATATAGGAGTATTCAAGTTGGATGGCGTTTGTATGACTGTTATCAGAGTCTTCCCACATCACAATACCTGTCATTGGTTGCACACCGGTAATACTGTTTTGAAGCGTGATTGAGTGAAAGGTGTCATCTGCGGGTGCTTGTTTTTTTGTACATCCTAGTCCAATGAGCGTAAGAAAACACATGAATACAATCATTGATTCTCGCGACATTAATACTTTTTTAAACATTTCAATCCTCCTAATATTAACATATAGCTTATTTTGGAGAATCTCTTTTAACAAGCTATAATTTATAACTCTTATTTTCGGTTGAAAAATTCTTAACATAACAAATTAAACTTCTTTTCTCTTTCAATGTTTTCCTTTTATTTCAAATATATGGGAACAACTAAGATTGCTAATATAAGTGAAAGTGATCTTACCCTCTGGATTTGAATAATATGTGCCTATAAATCCTCCATTCACATAAACATCATTCAAAATCCCTGGTTTCAGACGACTGATTGTATATTTTCAAAACATTCTATAAGTTTTGTATTAAAAATTAAGATATATATTTTGGTTTATCAAGTATTTTTTTATAATTCTTCTGACAACATTTTGGTTTTTTCTTTTAACGCATTGTCTGAAGTTTAATCAATCCTCCCATAACAACCTATATTGACACCAATTAGCACAATGGACACCATTTAACACCATTACTGACACTAATAGACACATTTATTTTTTATTTTTGC
>CAZBIT010000040.1:0-710 GCA_964491835.1 uncultured bacterium | reverse complement strand
ATAAATTTAACGCCAAAAGTGGAAAGAATTGTGAAATGTGAAAAAAACTTGATAAAGTGAAATTTATACATTAATTTTAATATTATATAGCCAAAAGGTTTTGAAGACATAAAAAATTGATATTGGCATCCAATAGGTCACCAAATGCTCAGACTAATCCGGTCTTTACCAAGAAAGTCACTTGAGTGGGATATAAATAAAATGTTTGTAAAATTGTATTCTTTATATGTATATTTATTAAAACTATTCGTGCTATAATATCGACCTCAGACAAGATTATCCAGTGTTTGAATGAATTGAGTCAGTATGTTATAATGTTTGGTGAAGTGAGCAAAATGACAAGATTTGAATTAAAATTAGTTTCAATCTTAATATATTTTTAGGAGGGAAAACAAAATGAAAATTAAATTTTTCAGATTAACTTATGCAATTATATTAGTTGTTTTTTGTCTATTTCTTTTTGGTTATTGCTCCGGTTTAGAAGCCGATGAACAACCGCTAATCTTCCCATTACCTCAGGAAATAGAAGTTTTAGAAGGTCACTTTGAGTTAGATGAAAATACTTTGATTTTGATTCCACAAGGAGCAACAGAAAATGACCTTTTTCTGGCACGTTTCCTTGTTAGAGAATTGAGTGATAAATATTATCTTCCTATTAATATACAAAGTGTATCTGATTTACCTTCCGATAAGAATTTTATTTTAATGGG
>CAZBIT010000039.1:0-10863 GCA_964491835.1 uncultured bacterium | reverse complement strand
CTTGCATGTATTAGGCACGCCGCCAGCGTTCGTCCTGAGCCAGGATCAAACTCTCCATTGTATTTTATTACTTATATTTTATTTCATCATTAATACCTTGACCCTGCACTTCTTATTTCAAAGAACAGATAAAAAAATCTGCCATTTATATTGACAGATTTATAATATATATTAAAGAACATTAATTGTCAAGAAAAAAAACTTCTTACCTCAAATTTTCCTATTCTTCTTTCCTTTTACCATATTTAAATATATGTAAAATTTCCTTTTTTGTCAAGTATTTTTTGTTTTAAAAAAATTTTAATTATAATTCCAAAAAATATATATCAAATTATAACTTTTTATAACTTTTATATTCTGTTACTATATTATATAACTCCTCAATTTTAAATATAGTTCCATAATATAATTAAACAATTAAAATTAATAAAAACATTTATTGCTTATATAAAAATTATTTGGTACTTTTTCAATTATTAAATTGATTATTTCCATAAAATTCATATGCTATCAATTATAAAATTTATCCAACATTATATGTTTTAATTAATTATAACTCTTATCAGCATTAAAAATAAAATATTTTATTCTAATTACTGTTTACAAAACTTTATGGGTAATTTTATTGTGAATGTCGTTCCTTTACCAAGTTCTTTCGTTGCAAAATTCAACATTATTTTCCTTCTTAAATTTTATCAATTTCTATGATAACTCCCTTGTTTTATCATCTTTTGCTTTCGAATAATCATCAATAATTTTCTGAACGAAACTGCAAAAAGTCTTAAATTTTTTTGCATACGATTCTAACGTTTTTAAATTACTATAGATATAACCTGTTGGATTATTTATTTTATGTGCTACACTTGATGCAAGCGTCCCAATAGAAGCCATCTTCTCTGATTGAATTAACATCTGCTCTATTCTTCTTTTTTCTGTTAAATTAAGAAATGTCAACACAACTCCAAAAATATTATTATTCTTATCGCGAATTGGAGCACCAAAAGTAGCAAAAATTGACAAGGTGTAAAAAACACTTGTAAAAGTAAAATCTGTATATTATTATTTAGTATAAGTGTCAAAGATGTTCTGAAGACATACAATTAAATAATAACAAGAATTCACCATTTATAATTCGTAAATTCTAATAGAGGCCATATTAAATTATCGAGGAATATCAAAGCGAATTTATTAAGATGTGTTTTATTTTTTCAGTTATTTCTTTTAATCAAAACTGACTTTGTTTCAGAGCAGGATGAAAATTTAAATGTTTTCAACTGAAAAAAGATTTAAAAAGATATGAAACAAAAATAATTTTTAACAAACTAATGTAGAGGCGAATCGGTGATTCGCCCTATAACTTAGGGACAATCATAGGATTGTCCTTACAATATCACCAATTTTATTCATATAATTTCTTAATTATCTTAATATTAATTATTATAATGCAATTTTCAGGTAATTACCTTGTTTAATTGTAATGGTTAGGATTTATATATGATTTCAAGTTTTCATAAAAATTCTTCCTTGGAAATAATTCGTTTCGTTATTTTCTTCATCTTATATTATTTATATGTTTGGCTGGTCATTAACCCAAATTTGATTTATTATGGATGTGGTATTGTTCCATTTCCTGTTTTTTATAAAGGATTTGATTTTTTCAAGGATTTTTTGCTTTATCCCGGTGGATTGATAGAATACGTTTCGGCGTTTTTGTCGCAGTTTTATTATCATTCCTTTATTGGTTCCTTTATTATAACAGTAATTTCAATATTCATCTGCCTACTAACCGGTAAATTCATTACTGCTATTTGTAATATGCGTTTCCATTCTATATTATATATTCCCGCAATACTTTTATTAATGATTTACAATAAATACCTTAATTGTTTAACTACGGGTTTAGGAATATTAGTTTGTCTGTTTTTTATATGGATTTACTTATTAATTTTAAAAAGCAGGACTATTTTACGATTAAGTGCTTTTTTTATTTTTTCTTTTATTATATATTATACTGCAGGTGGAGTTTATCTTTTGTTTGCAGTATTATGTGTTATTATAGAGTTACTGATTAAGCGTAAGATATTTGTAAGTATTTTCTACTTTGTATTTACATTTTTTATGCCATATTTTGTCGGTTCTTACATTTTTGAAGTTGATAATTCTGATGCCTATTTGCGCGTTTTACCTTTTCATCCTGAAAATTACCCTAATTCCGTTTTTGAAGAATGGATACTTTATCTTTTCTTTCCTTTTGTGGCAATCTGGATTCTCAATTGGAGAAAAGTCGCCACTTTATTGGGACTGTCTTTGGAAAAAGAAAAAATATTAAAATCAGAAGAGAATGTATCTTCACCCGTGATGAACCAATCCGATATTCGAAAAAAAGGCAAACTAAAATTTCTTTATGAATCAACAATACTTTTTACTATCACTGTGGTTCTAATTGTTTTTTCTCTTGATGGCAGAAGAAAATCCTTGCTTAAAGTAAATTATTTTTATTATAATGAGATGTGGGATGAAGTTCTGGATTATGCAAATAATGTTTCTCTTCAAAAATATAATCTTATAATTAACCATGACGTGAATAGAGCACTATATCACTCTGGTCGCCTTTTGTATGATATGTTTTCTTATCCACAGAAACTTGAAGCTTTACTTTCTCTCGGTTTTTCAAGTATGAATGATGCTTTTTTACTTGCAGATTTACCCCTACTAAGTGAAACCTTTTTTAGACTTGGACTTGTTAATAATGCTGAGCATACTTCACATGAAGCAATGGAATTAATCGGAGATAGTCCAATTATTATTAGGCAATTATATTTAATAAACATAGTAAAAGGTAATACCGAAACCGCACGACTTTTTTTAAACGTGTTGAGTAAAGATTTAATTTGGGAAAAATGGGCAAAAAAACAAATACGTAATCTTAAAGAAGACCCATTAATGGCAAAAGACAATTTGGTTCAACAAACACGTTCAGTCATATCGACTACTGACTATGCTGGTGCCATTACTATTGAAGATATTTTGCAGAGCCTTTTAAACAATAAGCAAAATCGTATGGCTTTTGAATACTTAATGGCTTATTATCTTTTAACATATCAAATTGATAAGATTGTTCAAAATATTAATTATTTGGATAATTTTAAATATTCTGATATACCTCGTCATTTTGAGGAAGCAATTGTTCTTTATACTAATCTGAAAGATAAAAATGCAAATTTATATGGGAAAAGTATCAACCCTGAAAATGTTCAAAAATTTAATAAATTTTCAGATTACTTAAATCTTTATAGAAATAATATGAGAGAAGGATTAAATATAATTGCTAAAGAGTTTGGTGATAGTTATTATTTTTATTTCAGATTTGGATTCTCGGGAGCAAAAAAATGAAAAAAAAATATTTTTATTTTATTCTAATGATTTTATTTTCATACTTACTTATTACAACGTATTGCACAAAAACTAAAAATTCTTTTATTATTGAAAAACATACTTCAATTCATCGACTTCCCAATATAAGACCCGATTATACTGATACGGTTATTCCTCCAAACATTGCTCCTTTGAACTTTATTGTGGAAGAAGATGGGGATGATTATTTAGTAAAAATACGTTCAAGTCAGGGAGAAGAGATTGAAGTTTTTTCAAAAACTCGTCAAATTATTATTCCCATTAAGTTATGGAAAAATTTATTAAATGCAAACCGCGGGCAACAGATATTTTTCGACGTTTATGCAAAAGGTCCAAATGGAGAGTGGGTGCGATTTGACACGATTACAAATAAAATTTCTGATTCGGAAATCGATGGATATGTTGTGTATCGCATTCTCAGATTACAGTATAATTTTTCTAAAAATTTGAGTATTTATCAGCGTAATATTCAAAATTTTGATGAACGTCTTATTCTGGACAACAGGTCTTTTGAATATGGTTGCATTAACTGCCATACTTTTCTTAATAATCAAAGTGACAATATGTTTATACATCTTCGTGGCAGGCCTTATGGTAATCGTATGCTCCTTGTAAAAGATGGGGTGGTAAAAAATGTTGATTCACGAACGAAGTTCGGGTTGGCACCTGCTGCTTTTGCATCGTGGCATCCAAGTGGTCGTTTGATTGTGTTTTCATTCGACAAGGTGCGACAATTTTTTCACACTGCAAGAATGGAAACCCGAGATGGGATGGACCTTGATTCCGGCTTAGCTTTGTATTTAGTCAGTTCAGAAACTATAAAATATGATTCTCTACTTTCGGACCAAAATCGCCTTGAAATATATCCCACCTGGTCGCCTGATGGTAAATATTTATATTTTAGCAGTGCTCCCAGATTATGGCCTTCTGATTGGGAAAAAGTACCGCCTGAACGTTATAAAGAAGTTAAATACGATTTATTTAGAATAAGTTATGATATTGAAAAGGAAAAATTTGGTGAATTAGAAACGATGCTTTCCGCAAAAGAAACAGGATTTAGTATAACAGAGCCAAGGATTTCGCCTGATGGACATTTTTTGCTTTTTTGTATGGCAGAATATGGATGCTTTCCAACCGTTAGTCCAGGTAGCGACATATATTTGATGGACCTTAACACAAGAAAGTATAAACGACTTGAGTGCAATAGCGAACGTTCTGATTCCTGGCATTGTTGGTCAAGCAATAATAGATGGATTGTTTTCAGCAGTAAAAGAATAGATGGTTTATATATGAAGGTCTATTTCAGTTATATCGATGAAAATGGAACGTCTTATAAGCCATTTTTACTTCCGCAGAAAGACCCAACCTTTTATGACTCATTCTGTAGATTATATCAACTCCCTGAATTAATCAAAGAACCAATTACTATAGGAAAAAAAGAATTTATCCAGGCAATCTATTCTCCTCAAAAAATTTTAGGTGAAAAGATAGTCACTTCTGCCACTCCTCATGCCCAATCTATTTTACAACCCAGTAGTAAAAATAGATAAAGTAAAGTTTTTCATTCTATTCTTTATTATAAAATCACATTGACTTAATTGCAAAATGAAAATTCTTGCATTTGAGTATTTAAATTTTATTTTATTATTTAAAGATAGAAAAATTTGAAACAAAATGAACTCCTTTTACAGTTTTATTTTAAGCAACATTTGAATAAAAGGTTTTAAATATTAAAGAGAGGTAAAATTTTCAATATCATAACGGGAGTGTAGAGAAAATGAATATTGATGTTCGTATGATTGAATCAAATGAAACAGCAGAAATTTTCATTACTGCAACGCCAACGATTAATTTGTCGATAAAAGAACAAGTAGAGGAAGTTTTTTATAGTATAAAGAACATACTAAAAGAAACAAAAGAATCAATTTTTGAGGAACGTATATTTTCAACTGAAGATGTCATACAAACCATTACACTGATAAGGAAGAATATTTATGCTGATCTTGACGATGGAATTGACCCCACTTGTCTTATTGTTTCAAAAGGGATGTATGGTAAGTTTTCAGGCGTTCAGGTTCATGGAGTTTATAACCGTAAGAAGCCAATAATTCTATATTCATGTGGGAATGCTTGTGGGAGAGTTATTTCTCAAGGTAATAAGAAATATATTTCTATTTTGGGTATTTCTGGAATTGAGGCAGGTAAAGAACCGACCAAACAAGCGCAAATGATGTTTGAAAAAGCTGAATATTTACTCCAACAAACAGGAGGAAATATGTTTTCCATAGTGCGAACGTGGATTTGTCTTAGGGATATTCTTCAATGGTATAAAGATTTCAACAATGTCAGGACTCGATTCTATGAAGAGAGAGGGCTTATTAAGGGGACAACTGGACTTCATATTCCCGCAAGCACGGGAATAGGAATTGCCCCAGCAAAAGATGCAAAATGTGCGCTTGACTTGTTTGCCGTTGTTAGTGCGGAAGATTCGATAAAGTTCTTTAATGAATCAGGTGAGCAGAGTTCTCCATTTGTGTATGGTTCCGCGTTTTCAAGGGCTGCAAAGTCAATGTCTCCAGCAGGAGAAACAATATTTGTTTCAGGAACCGCTGCTGTTGACCATAGAGGCAAAACTGAATACGTTGGAGATGTTGAATCACAAATTAAATCAACCTTCAGTCATATTCATGCGGTTCTAAGGGATATGAACTGTAAGGAACAAGATATAGTCCAGATGATTGTCTATAGTAAAACGTCTGAAGTCGAAAAGGTTTTTAATATTATGTATAGTGATTTATCCTTGCCTTACCTATCAGTGATTTGTGATATTTGTAGAAGTGAACTTCTGTTTGAAATTGAAGTAACAGCATGCCTTGGAGCTCAAAAATATTATAAAACCTAAACTATTTAAATATATAAATTATTAAAATTAAATTGAGAATAATTAAAAGAGAAGGATTATAAAAAATGAGCGGTTCTTATGATAAAAAAAGTCCTGAATTTTTAGAGTTAGAAAATAAAGAATGGCTCGAATCACTTGATTATGTATTACAGAATGAAGGTCCACGCAGGGTAAAAGATTTACTCAGGCATCTTCAACTCCGTGCTCAGAGGTTTGGCGTTCAAATTCCTTGCACTGCAAATACACCTTACATCAATACTATACCAAGAGATAAACAGCCACCATATCCGGGAAATAGAGAAATTGAAAGAAGAATAAAAAGTATAATTCGATGGAATGCAATGGCAATGGTTGTACGGGCAAATCGATTAGAAAGTGGCATTGGAGGACACATATCAACTTATGCATCGGCTGCGACTCTTTTAGAAGTTGGTTTCAATCATTTTTTCCGTGGTAAAGATGAGAATAATGAAGGTGATATTATTTATTTTCAAGGTCATTCATCACCGGGTATTTATGCAAGGGCATTTTTAGAAGGAAGAATTTCAGAAAAGGACATGGAAAACTTCAGGCGCGAATTAAAACCTGAAGGTGGTCTTTCTTCTTATCCGCATCCCTATTTAATGCCGAATTTTTGGGAATTTCCCACCGTATCGATGGGACTAACTCCAATTATGGCTATATATCAGGCGCGATTTAACAGATATCTTGAAGATAGAGGTTTAGAAAAAACTTCTGGACAAAAAGTATGGGCGTTTTTAGGGGATGGTGAATTAGATGAACCCGAATCGTTAGGTGCCATTACACTTGCCTCTCGTGAGAAATTGGATAATCTGATATTTGTGGTTAACTGCAATCTTCAGAGATTGGATGGTCCAGTAAGAGGAAATGGGAAAATTATTCAGGAACTCGAAGCTGCTTTTTGGGGAGCAGGTTGGAATGTCATTAAAGTTATTTGGGGTGATGATTGGGATTCATTGATTGAAAAGGATAAAGATGGAATTTTAGCTAAAAGAATGGAAGAAGTTCCTGATGGACAATATCAGAAATATGTTGTTTCAAGTGGTGAGTATATAAGGAACGACTTTTTTGGTAAGGATCCTCGTTTATTAGAGATGGTTAAAAATTATTCTGATGAACAATTGCGAAGATTGAGACGCGGTGGTCATGACCCAGAAAAAGTTTATTCCGCTTATAAGTCGGCGGTTGAACATAAGGGTTCTCCCACGGTAATCTTAGCAAAAACAATCAAAGGATATGGATTGGGTGAGAGTGGAGAAGGAAAAAACATTACGCATCAACAGAAGAAACTCAATGAACAGGAATTGAGAGAATTTAGAAGCAGGTTTGGTATCCCAATCTCAGATGAAGACGTTGCCAAGGCACCTTTTTATAAACCTCCAGAAGATAGTGAAGAAATGAAATATATGCACGAACGCAGAAAAGAACTTGGCGGTTACATCCCAAGAAGGATTGAAAAGATTGAACCTTTAAAAACCCCACCCGAAGAACTATTTGAAGAGTTTTATAAAGGGTCTGATGAACGCGAAGTTGCAACTACTATGGTCCTTGTTCAGATTTTATCCAAACTTCTTAAAGATAAAGAAATTGGGAAATTAATCGTTCCCATTGTACCGGATGAAGCGCGCACTTTTGGTATGGAATCCCTGTTTCGACAGATTGGCATTTATTCCCACGTCGGGCAGTTATACGAACCGGTTGATAAAGAAAGTTTATTATATTATAAAGAAGCAAAAAATGGTGCTATTTTAGAAGAAGGCATTACGGAGGCAGGTGGGATGGCATCGTTTATTTCCGCTGGAACATCATACGCAACTCACGGATTAAACACAATTCCTTTCTTTATTTTTTATTCTATGTTTGGATTTCAGAGAATCGGAGATTTAATCTGGGCTGCGGGCGATATGCAAGCAAAAGGATTTCTGATTGGCGGGACTTCAGGTAGAACAACGTTAGCAGGCGAGGGATTGCAACATCAGGACGGAAACAGTCATATCCTTGCTTATCCAGTCCCAAATCTTCTTACTTATGACCCAGCTTTTGCTTACGAATTGGCAGTAATAATTAAAGACGGTATATATCGTATGTATGAGAAACAAGAAAAAATTTTTTATTACGTTACAGTAACGAATGAATTCTATAAAATGCCGCCTATGCCAGACGGAGTGAAGGAGGGAATTCTAAAAGGGATTTATAAATTTAAAACTTCTGAAAATAAGGTTGATAAACATAAAGCAAATCTTTTGGGTAGCGGTGCTATTCTTAATGAAGTAATAAAGGCACAAAAGATTTTAGAAGAAAATTATGGCATTTCTGCGGATATATGGAGCGTTACAAGTTATAAAAATTTATATAAGGATGCACTTGACGTTGAGCGCTGGAATATGCTTAATTCTGACAAAGAACCAAAAATACCATATATTAGCAAGTGCTTATCAAAAGAAAATGGCGTATTTGTTGCTGTTTCCGACTATTTAAAAGCCCTCCCTTGTTCAATCGCAAAATGGATTCCTGGAACTCTTATTCCTCTTGGAACGGATGGTTTTGGTAGAAGTGATGGAAGAAAAGAATTACGTGACTTTTTTGAAGTCGATTTTAGGTTTATTACTTTAGCCACACTTTATGGACTTTCACGTGAAGGTATAATAAAACCAGAAATTGTTAAAAAAGCCATTAAAGATTTAGACATTAACATCGAAAAACCTAATCCGATGTTTTCATAAAAAAATAGAGGATTCTTATTATGATAAAAGAATTTAAACTCCCTGAAATTTCAGAAAATGTAAAATATGGTGAGGTGGTTAAGATTTTGGTTTCAGTTGGAGATTTTATTGAATTAGACCAACCTGTTATAGAAATGGAGACAGAAAAAGCTATATTTGAAGTCCCTTCCAATGTTAAAGGAAAGATTACTGAAATTAACGTGAAGGTTGGTGAAAAAATTGAAGTAGGGCAGATGATTTTGAAAGTGGATACTGAAGAAGGAAAAAATGAAGATGTAAAAAGGGGAGAAGTGAAAGAAAAGCAAGTAGAGGAAGAACCCAAAATCTTTGAGGAAGAAATCGAAAAATTTAAAGAATCTGAAAAAAAGGGTTCAGTTGAAGGTTTAAAAATTTCAAAAAAGCAAGAAGTCGAAGAAGAACCGAAAATTCATAAAGAAATTGCCCCTGCCGCACCTTCTGTTCGGCACTTTGCTTGGGAAATTGGAGTTGATATTAATAAGGTTACTGGCACAGGTCCAGGTGGTAGAATTTCTATAGAAGACGTAAAAAATTATGCCAAAAAGATTGTAACTGCAAAAAGAGAAGTTACTGAAACGACGGTTTTGAAACCACTTCCAGATTTTTCGAAATGGGGTGAAGTTGAACGTAAACCTATGAGTGGAGTCCGAAAAGTAACCGCGGAGAATATGAGTTATGCCTGGTCGACTGTTCCAATGGTTACTCAATATGATAAATCGGATATAACGGAACTTGAAAAGTATAGAAAAAACTATCAAAAAAAGTTGGAAGAGATTGGTGGGAAAGTTACCATAACTTCCATTTTGATAAAGGTAACCGCTTCCGCATTAAAGGTCTTCCCGCAATTCAACGCAAGTTTGGATATAGAGAAAAAAGAAATCATATATAAAAAATATTACAATATCGGCGTGGCTGTTGATACTGAACGTGGTCTTCTTGTTCCAGTTATTCGAAACGTTGATAAGAAAAATATTCTGGAATTATCTATTGAACTTACGGAATTGGCGGAGAAAGTTAGAAATAAAAAGATTACTGCAAAGGAATTGGAAGGAGGGAATATAACCATTTCTAATCTTGGTGGGATTGGTGGGACAAATTTTTCACCTATTGTATATTCCCCTCAGGTTGCAATTATTGGCGTGTCTCACGCATCTATGGAATCTATTTATATTAGTGAAAAATTTGAACCACGTTTAATTTTACCTCTATCTCTTTCCTATGACCATCGTGTGATTGACGGTGCCGATGGAGCCCGTTTTTTACGATGGGTTGCCAAGGCATTAGAACAACCCTTAATGCTGTGTTTTGAGTGATAACGTTTTAAAGTTTAAATTTGATAATTACTGGTGATTCAAAAAATGTATCAGGAGTTATACGATGATTGAGAAAAAGAATTCAAAACAACTGGTCATAATTGGTGCTGGTCCTGGTGGATATACTTCTGCATTTCTTGCCGCCGATATGGAAATGGATGTAACTTTAATAGACCCAGAGCCAAATCCCGGTGGCGTATGCCTTTATAGAGGATGTATTCCTTCAAAGACGCTTTTACATATTGCTCGAATTATAACAGAAGCCAATGAAGCAAAAGATTGGGGAGTTGAATTTTCAAAACCTAAAATAGACATCGATAAAATACGGTTGTGGAAAAATAATGTCGTAAAAAAATTGACAAATGGATTGGGTCAACTATGCAAGCAACGAAAAATCAACTATATTCAAGGTATGGCGACCTTTGTTGATGCAAATACGATTGACGTTAAAAAGATTGATGATAGTATTGAG
>CAZBIT010000038.1:0-10874 GCA_964491835.1 uncultured bacterium | reverse complement strand
ATTAAATGGTAAATTTATAATGTAAATTTAGCATTATAAATTTCTAATATATTTCCATATCATTAATATTAGTAATTGATAATAGCAAGTTTAATTTGTTAAACGATTAATATTGCAATGGGAACCGCTGGCACCGACGTGGCAATTGAAGCATCAGACGTGGCTTTGATGGGTGATAATTTGAATTCTCTTGTTTTTGCTTTAAAATTGAGCAAAAAAAATAGAAAAGTTGTTTTGGAGAATTTAGTAATTTCTATGTCAGTGATATCGATTTTTGTATTTGGTGCAATTTCGGGGATGTTCAATCTTCCAATTGTAATTATAGGACACGAATTGAGTGAAATAATCGTTATTATGAATGGATTGAGATTATTAAAATTATGAATGTTTTAATAAAAAGAGGATTTAGAAAATGATAGAAGAAAAGAAAAAGATATTGTTTTTATGCACAAGTAATTCTTGCAGGAGTCAAATGGCTGAAGGATTAATGAGAAAGTATTTCGGGGAATATTTTGATGTATTTAGTGCTGGGATAAATCTATCAGAAGTTAATCCAAAATCAATTGAGGTTATGAGGGAAATAGATATCGATATAAGTAAGCATATTTCAAAATCTGTGAATTTATTCTTAAATAATTCCTTTGATTATGTAATTACCGTATGTGATAATGCAAAGGAAATGTGCCCGATTTTTTCGGGTGAAGTCAAAAATAGGTTGCACTGGAGTTTTGAAGACCCTGCGGAAGCAAAAGGCACAGAGGGTCAAATATTAAAAAAATTCCGTGAAGTAAGGGATTTAATTAAAGATAGAATTTTAACTCATTTTAAAAGTGAATACCTTTAAACTTTGATAATTATTCCTCATCCCGAAATTTAGGGATGAGGAATAATTTGAACTTTATTGCAGATATAAGATTATTTTCCCCAAAGAGCGTGTTCAACTATTTTTTTAAGTTGTCTTACCTGTGTCCAGCTGTCACTTTCCTGCCCTTCTGCTTCGATTCCGTAAAAACCTGTATAACCTTCTTCTTGACATATTTTGATTAATTTTTCAGTGTCATATCCTGGTAGGATTTGGGGGCCTTGAGCATTGAATGTTGTCTTAACGGAGATTCCTTTGGCATAAGGGACAAGTTTTCTTACTGCTTCGTATCTGTCAATGTTGTCTGGGAAGTTTCCGAAATCAGGTAAAACGCCGAAATTTGGGTCATTGACGCGTTTCATCAATTCGACGAGGAAATCCGGGTCAGATGATATTCCGCCGTGATTTTCGATGATAACGCCGATGCCTGCTTGTCCTGCATATTCTAATATCATATTGAAGCTTTCCTCAGCCCAGTTTAACATATCTTCTCTTGATGCCTTTTCTGGTCCTCTGCAGTTTGTTCTTATAGAATGACATCCTAAGAAATTAGCAATATCAATCCATTTTCTATGATTTATGACTGTCTGGATTCTTTCTTCTTTAGTTGGGGCAGCCATTTCACCTTCTGAATCCACCATAATAAGCACAAGTTGAACGCCAAAACTACTTGCATTCTTTTTCAATCTCCTTAAATAGTCGTTAGTTGGGACTTCAAAAAATGTATTGACAAACTCAATCCCGTTTATGCCAAAATCCTCTTTACAAATTTTGGGGAAGTCAATAGTTTTCCATTTTCCCTGACGAAACTCTCTTACAAGAGACCATTGTGCTAAGGAAATATCATTTTTCCTGGGTCGATAATTACCTTCGGTTTTAGACGGCCGAATTAATGATAAAGCACCCAATCCTGCGCCCAAAGCCAGTGATTTGCTAAAAAATTTTCTGCGCGTTATATTTTCCATCTGCTCCTCCTTTTATTTAGATAAAACGTTATTAAAAAAAATTCAGCCTGTTGGTGAAGGTGTTCTTCACCTTCACCCACGTCAATTAACAAATATTTATTAAAATCTTCCTCCAAATA
Source organism: uncultured bacterium (assembly GCA_964491835.1). Classification (GTDB taxonomy): domain Bacteria; phylum SM23-31; class SM23-31; order JAUVVT01; family JAUVVT01; genus CAZBIT01. The sequence continues at coordinate 8,928 of CAZBIT010000038.1, read as the reverse complement.
CAGACCCCCCGTAATCTTTCTTTTCAATTTTAAGGTCTTTAAAGTTTGGGCTTTTGATTTTTATGATGATGAAAAAACCCTTTCTTGCACCAGAAGGCGTCCAATCAAATCGCATCTCCCAGCAGTGAAGGTCGCGATAAAAAGTAAAGTCGTGATATATAATTGTTTTACTTATAAGGTCAAATTCAGCATTATAATTGATTTTCCAGTTCTTTGTAATATTGAAATCAAGTTTTGGAGTGACAGAAAGGGTTTTTCTTGAGAATAAAGGATCGTATTTATTCAACGCATATCTAAATCCAATAAAAAGATTCCAAGGTATCTGCATCGGTGGTGTCCCTCTATCCTCAATAAATCTGTTTTGCTTATCCTCCTTTGTTGTGTCTTCAAATTTTTCTTCTGTGGTAAGTTCGGAGGATACATTTGGTTTTTCTTTACTACCAGTAATTCTAAAACTGCTGGATGTTTGAAAATATAGTAATCTCGGAAATCCTTTAACCAATTGATTTACAACTTTATTTTGACTTTTATCAAAACGATAAAAAGAGTGGGCACTGGAAATGTCGATATCAAGAAAACTTAATGTTCTAAATGAAGTTATTAAATTACCAAATTTGAACATCTCCCTTGCAAAATCGTAATCTGTTGAAAGATTGAGGTTGAATAAATCGAATTTAGATTCTTTTTCCCCATTTAATGTTTTAATCTGAAAAAGATTTTGTAAACTTATTGACATCGAATGTGCTTTTCCTACTGGTGTAGAGCCAAAAATTGAACCTGAAAATCTATCATATCTGTATAGTTCTCCAACGGAATCTGTAACCGCTTCATAATATCCAAATCTTTTTGATGAAAAATCTGGTTGAAATGAAAAACTTACACTTGGTGTGATGGTATGACGTATTGATTTTATATTTCCAATGTTAGGTGAAAAAATTCCATATATTTTCGTATTCGCTGTAAATCCAGAGTTAAAAATTCTTCTTGAAGCAAATCCTTTATCTTCTGTATCAATTAGTTTATTATTTTCAAAAATCATCTTATTGGTTTTTATGAACCATTCTTCTTTGTAACTGAGAAATGGATTTAATTTTAACCATTTGAGGATTGTTTGTGGGGCAAGAAAATTGAGAGAGTTCTGGATTCCGTTCTGGGTTTTTATATTAAAAGGGTCGGTTTCATAATTTCGGTTTTTTGATTTTTGATTTATCAAAATTGAATTATATCTGAAATTGATAGTATTATACCATTTTTCTTTTCCCGCATTATTTAATAAATCAGAAGTTTCACTTCTTTTGAAAAAGTATATTGGAGAAGTATGATTAAAACTTATTTGTGGAAACGTTTCGGAGATATTTCCGAGTTCAAGGTCTTGTCTTCTTCTTAAATTTATTGAAATACTGTTTTTTGATTCTATCCAATTTTTATTAAACGTTGCATTTGAAATTAGTTCTCTAATTGAACGGTATTGTCTATCAAGACTGAAATTTCTATAAAAATCTTTTCCAGATGAAAACTTGCCATTTACTATAAAATTCATATCAGGGCTAATCTGATGACGGTGGTCAATCTGCAAATCCCATGGTCTTTCTGTTTCTCCTGAGATGAAATTTTTACGCGTTATCGAGCCCGTAATGTTGCCTGAAAGAACGTATCTTTTTGAATATCTGATATCACCACGAAAGAAAAATCCTGATTTTTCGAAAAAATCCGCAACGAATTTTGTATCCATAAAATCGTTTGGTGCAAAATAATATCCAAGTCCCCTTAAAAATCTTCCTTCTACCTGACTTGTTCCGAATGTAGGAAATAAAATTCCTGAATGTCTGCCCCTTCTAATTGGGAGCACCCCAAAAGGAAGATAAAATACGGGCACATCTCCGATATAGACAATTATTGGTTTTGTGACTATTTTATCATCGGTTTTCATTTTCATTTTACCACCCTTGAACAGAAAATGGGGATGTTCTTCATTGTCACAAGTGGTGAAATAACCATTCGTAATTTGGAAAATGCCTTCTTTCACCATAGTAATGTTCTCACCAAAGTAATGTCCATCTTCATATTTTGTCCTGCCTTCTTTTACCATTCCCTTTTTGGTCTTCATATTGTATATGATTTTTTCTCCTTTAAATGGTTCTTGTTTTTCTTGTCTGAGTATTGGTGTTGCAATTAGATTAATATTGTTCCCTTCTTTTGAAGTTGTATCAGGAATACCTTCTGCAATAATGATATTGCTATCCAGCAAAACAGTTATCTTCCCTGCTTCGAGGGTCATATTTTTATAAACGACTTTTGCTAACTTTTTTTCTGAGCCATAAATATTAATTATTTTTTTATCAAGGACATATTCAATTGGAGAACCAAAATACTGCACAATCGTATCCGCTTCTGATTTGGTTGTTAAAACTGTATCAGATGTTGTTTTTATGGTATTAAGTTTATCGTTGATTCTTTCTTGAGAGTGTGAAAGAAAATAATTAATTATAAGAAAGAATATAAAAATAAATATGTATATTTTATTTTCAAATAATTTAAATTTATTTAAAAATGTTGAATTCATAACCGAGGATTATTTATTAAGAGAAAAAATTCTTCTTTAGAGAAAATTTATGTGCTGGTTTTAATATGGAAGTTCATATTTTAATTAAAATACAATTTCAAGAATAATTATCGATTCTTATTATTCTCTTTTCAGTAATAATAATGTTTACTGGGATATCATTATTTGTTGTTGGGATATTTTCTACTATTTGAAATTCGTAAGTAAGTGCCACTTTGATAGCGTCTATGTGAACAAGAAATCTATCATAAAAACCTTTGCCGAAACCAATTCTGTTGCCTTTCAAATCAAAGGCAATTCCTGGAACAACTATGAGTCCCGCATTATCGGGATTTACAAAATGTTTTTCTTCTGGCTCCCAAATGTTTAGTTTGCTTCTTTTCAGAGAATCAAGAGATTTTAATTCGGAATGCATTAGTAGATGGTTTTTATTGTCAACCACTGGAACGATGACTCTTCCTCCTTTATTCAATAATTTCTCAATTATTGGATAGGTATTTACTTCACAACAAAAGGATGAAACGTATATATGTAATGTCTTAATATTATTATATTCTGAAAGTGAATACAGATTTTTTTCAATCAAAAGATTTTTTCTTTGAAGTTCTTCTTGTGGAGAATTAGAAGCAATATTTCTTATCTTTTCTCTAATTTCTTTTTTCTCCTTCAGAATTAATTTATAATTTTCAGTTGTTGTTTTCATAGATATTAAGTTAAAAAGTAATTATTTTAGGAATTTTAGAGATTCATAATTCGCTTTGATTGTTTTTTCAATGTCTTCTTCTGAGTGAGCAGAAGAAACAAAAGTTGATTCAAATTGTGATGGTGGAAGATATATCCCAAATTTAAGCATTGAATGGAAATATTTTCTAAATTTTTCAATATCTGAAGCGAAAGCCGAAGCAAAATCTTTTACTGATTTTTTAGAAAAGAATAGCGTTGCCATTGAACCAGCCCTGTTATATTGTATTTTTATACCTAATTTTTTACAATTTTTCGATATGCCTTCCTCAAGCATTTTGGATATTTTTTCTAATTTTTTATAAAATCCATCTTTAGATAGAATTTTTAACGTTTCATATCCAGCGTGCATTGCAACGGGATTACCTGAGAGTGTGCCTGCCTGATATACGGGTCCATCGGGTGCAATAAAGTCCATAATTTCAGATTTTCCTCCATAAGCGCCAACAGGAAGTCCGCCCCCGATAATTTTGCCAAGCGTGGTTAAGTCGGGTTTAATGTTATATAATTCTTGTGCTCCACCTCTGGAAACCCTGAAACCAGTTATGATTTCATCAAATATTAAAATGATTTCATAATCAAGAGTAAGTTTTCTAAGGTTTTCAAGGAATCCAATTTCTGGTAAGATAACTCCCATATTCCCTGCTATTGGTTCAATAATGATGGCAGCAATCTTTTTTTCTATCCCTTTGATTGCTTTTTTTACTGAATTGAAATCATTAAATTGCGCAATAATCGTATCAGAGGCGGTTTTTTTTGTAATCCCTGGACTATCTGGAACGCCGAGCGTGAGTGCACCTGAACCTGCTTTAATCAGAAAAGAATCACTGTGACCGTGATAGCATCCATAAAACTTAACTATTTTGTCTCTTTTTGTAAATCCCCTTGCAAGCCTTATAGCGCTCATCGTTGCTTCAGTTCCAGAATTAACCATTCTTACTTTTTCAATTGAAGGCACCATTTTGACTATGAGTGATGCGAGTTTTGTTTCAATTTCTGTTGGAGCACCATAACTCGTTCCATTTTCAATCACGTTTGATATAGTTTTCACAATTTTGGGATGACTATGCCCAAGTATCATTGGACCCCAGGAACAAATGTAGTCGATAAATTCATTACCATCTTCAGAATAAATTTTTGAACCTTTTGCTCTTTTGATAAAAATTGGATTACCACCAACTGAACGAAATGCCCGTGCAGGACTGTTCACACCACCAGGGATATACTTTACTGCTTCTGAATATAGTTGTTTTGATTGTTCTGTATTAAATTTTTTCATAATCACGCTGGTACTATTTCATTATTACTAATACTTCACAAAAATAATGCTATAAATATATTTCCAAGAAAGAGCAGTTTTTTAAATTTTTTATTAATTTTGAATCCTCCTTAATCCCCCTTTATTAAAGTGGGAACAAGTGGGATTGATATGTAACTTAGTTTTTCAACCATCTTTTATTATGTATTCCTTCAGCTGATTTTGTTTTTATATAGCATTATTTATTTGTTGAAATATTACTTGTTAAAAAATCTGTGTTCTTTTGCGAAGTAGGTTATAATAATATCTGCTCCAGCCCTTTTGATTGATGTTAAAATTTCTGGAATAATTTTTTCCTCATCTATCCAGCCAAGTTTTGATGCCGCTTTAATCATTGAATATTCTCCAGAAACGTTATAAGCGGCAATCGGGATTTTGAATTCTTCTTTTGCTCTCCGAATTATGTCAAGATATGCGATGGCTGGTTTAATAATAATTATGTCTGCACCTTCTTCAATGTCGAGTGATATTTCTCGCATTGCTTCATCAGAATTTGAGAAATCCATCTGATAAGATTTTCTGTTTCCAAATTTTGGTGCTGATTCCGCCGCTTCTCTAAATGGTCCGTAAAATGCAGATGCATATTTTGCTGAATATGCCATAATTGGTATATTAGTAAATCCGTGTTCATCGAGTGAATTTCTGATTATTTTGACTCTACCATCCATCATATCAGAGGGAGCGATTATATCTGCACCAGCCTGTGCATGAGAAACAGCCGTTTTTGCCAAAAGTTTGAGAGTGCTGTCGTTGTCAACGTCATTATTTATAATCACGCCACAGTGTCCGTGGTCTGTGTATTCGCAAAGGCATACGTCAGTGATAACGATGAGTTCAGGAACAACTTTTTTAATATCCCTGACTGTTTTCTGAATTATTCCATTATCTGAATATGCATCTGAGCCAAGAGCATCTTTTTTTTCAGGTATTCCAAATAAAATTATACCAGGTATTTTTAAATCGTGAACAACTTTACATTCTTCGACAATATTATCAATGGACAACTGGTATATATCTGGCATAGATTTTATTTCCTTTTTTACGTTTTTGCCTGGGCAAACGAACAAAGGATATATTAAATCATCCACAGAAACCTTTGTTTCTGCTATTAATCTACGAATGTTTTCTTTCTTCCTTAACCTGCGAAGCCTTGTTATTGGGAATCCCATAATTTTTAGTCACCTTATATTTTTTATATATTTATTAAATTTTATTTTCATAAATTATATCAAAAATATAAAAATGTCAAGCATATTATATAATGTTTTTATTTGGAATAAATTGACTTTTGTATATTATTTGATTATATTTTTTAAGTGAAAACATTATTGAAATATGGAAAAAGTAACATAGAGGTTGAAATTCCAGATTCCAAGTTCGCTGGAATTTATTTACCTAAAGAGAAAAAAGGATTAGATGGCGTTTACACTTCAGTAAGAGAAGCAATAAATAAACCTTTAAAATCGAAAATTCTCTCTGAAATAGTTTCTGTAGGCGATAAAGTATCCATTATAGTAGATGATGCAACTCGACCAATTCCAACATCGCAAATACTTCATCCGTTAGTAAAAGAGTTAAATAAATGTGAAGTAAATGATAGCGATATAACAGTTATTATCTCTAATGGGACTCACAGAAAGTCAACCGAATCTGAAAGAAATCAAATTTTAGAGGACTTAAAAGATAGGATAAAAATAATTGACCATAATGCCGATGATTGGAAAAATTTAGTTTATATAGGTACTACATCATTTGACAACAAAGTTTTCGTCAATAAGACCGCTTATGAGTCGGACATAAGAATTATTGTTTGTGATGTAGATTTTCACCAATTTTGTGGATATGGAGGTGGAGCAAAAAGTATTTTACCGGGTATATCAGATAAGAACTCCACCGAGAAAAACCATTCGATGATGACTCACGCTTTAGCAAGTACTGGGATAATCGAAGGAAATCCTACGAGAAAGGAAATTGACGAAGTAGGAAAATTATTTAGAATTAACTTTCAAATTGCTGTTATTTTAAATAGTGAAAAGGAAATTGTTGATGTTTTTGCAGGCGATATGAATGAAACGTTTATGAAGGGTGTTAACGTCTGTGACCAGATGTATAAGGTCTCCGTGCCAGAAAGAGTTGATGCTGTCTTGGTTTCGTGTGGTGGGTATCCGTTTGATATTGATTTGTATCAAACACAGAAGTCAATAGAAAATGCAATCAAAATTGTTAAAAATCGCGGCAAAGTAATAGCATTTGCAGAATGTAAAAATGGCTATGGTTCCGACCTTTTTACAAACTGGATGAGAGATGTTCATTCGGTTGATGAAATATTTAAAAAAATTGGAGAGAAATTTACGATTGGTGGGCATAAGGCATTTCTTTTCGCACGACAGATAAAATGGGCTGATATATTTTTATATTCAGAACTCGATAGAGAAAATGTTGAAGATTTATTTCTCAATCCAATTAAATCAATAGAAGAAATAAAATCATTGTTATCAAACGCAGAAAATGTAGCTGTTCTTCCGCAAGGGAATTTAACGCTACCAGTATTAAACCAATAAAATTAAATGCTTAAAAAAATTTTAATTCACTGAAATATATATAATCAGAATACGTAATTGCATGAAAATTGCGATAACAAAAAGGAGGTAAAAATGAATATCTATGTCGGCAATTTGTCGCGCGAAGTTACTGAAGAAGATTTGCGAAAGGAATTCGAAGCATTTGGGCAGGTAGCTTCCGTCACAATTATTAAGGACAAATTTACCGGTGAACCGAGAGGTTTCGGCTTCATCGAGATGCCCACTCGGTCCGAAGCTCAGGCTGCAATCGCTGGTCTTAACGGCAAGGAGTTAAAAGGTCGAACCCTGACTGTCAACGAAGCTCGGCCTCAAACTGACAGACGAGGCGGTGGTGGCAGAGATAAGAGGAGGGGAGATGGAGACAGGGGGGGGAGTGGTAGGCGCTCTTGGTAAGTGAAGTATAGGCATAACTTAGCAGGCCAGAACTTCGTATTTTCTTAACATTTCTTGTTAAGCGCCATTTAGTTTGAGGTGGATGTGATGAGTGAAAAATCAAAAAAAAAGATTTTGTAAAAGAGAGGTATTCTCAAGTAGCCAAAGATGAAAGTTCCTGTTGTCCTTCATCTGTCCCTTGTTGTTTTGATGTGATTGAACAAGCAAAAAACATCGGTTATTCAGAAGAAGAGTTATACAGCTCACAACAACAAACTCTTGATTTTGATTAAAATTTTTCATAAAAAATTTATTTAGTTCTTCTCATTTTTCCCAACTTAATTTTCTTTGAGAGTTAATATATTTTCAGAGTTCTAATTATTATATCTTAAATTCAATATTGAATCAATTAAAGAATAGAATTTAATTTTTTTTTAAAATTTAATTAAGGTTTTTAAAGGGTTAACTTATTTGTTGATAATTATGGTTATTTTTATTATAATGAACACGAGTTATTTAATTTGTTGAAGTTTTATTATGTCCAATTTGGAGAAATTGATAGTTGTCGGAGATAGGGTTCTTATTAAGCCAGATGATGATAAAGAAAAAACAAATACTGGTCTTTATTTACCACCTACCGTCTCTGAGAAAGAGAAGGTTCAAGGGGGGTATGTTGTAAAGACAGGACCTGGTTATCCTGTTCCTAATTTGGATGCGTTAGATGAAGAAATTTGGGCTGAATCTAAAAAAGAAATAAAATATATCCCTCTTCAAGCAGAGGAGGGAGATTATGCTTTGTTTCTTAGAAAATCTGCAATTGAGATAGAATTTGAAGGGCAAAAATATCTTATTGTCCCGCAATCTGCAATTCTCGTTTTAGTAAGAGATGGATTTCTTGATGATTAAGAATTTATTTCTTGAAGCACATTTTGATGTAAAATTATTAGAAATATTAATAAATCAATTTCTAAAATTTAAAATATAAAACTTTTTCCATATCTTATTTACTTAACTTTCTGAAAAAAAATAATGCCATATTATAATATAAATCATAAATTTCATTTGTTTTTCGATTTAAAATATTTTAAATATAATTTCTTAGTTTCAATCATATATAAAATATGAACTAAAGAGAAATTAACAAAAGTATCTGTTATTTAAATAGTGTGAAAAATAATTTTTTTAAGAATTTATTGGTTAAACAATGGAGGTTTTAAAATGGGGAATAATGATAATTTTACCAGACGTGAGTTTATAAAAACCGCAACTTTTGGAGCGACTGGATTTGTATTATCAAACCAAGTTAAAGAGAGTAAGACACCTACACCACAAAATAAATCAAAATATCCTAT
>CAZBIT010000037.1:0-10945 GCA_964491835.1 uncultured bacterium | reverse complement strand
CTATAAATCCTGCCTTATCAAGAAGCGCTTTTGAAAGTTCAGGATTGTAATCATATTTTATAACATTAGAATTATAAGCCCAGTGAGTTCTTGGCAGAGGACTATGTGCTATTTCTCCAAGATTATTAAGAAAATCACCAATCATCGCATTTCTATCTATAGCATTTGCGATTGCTTTTCTTACGTCCTTATTTCCTAAATACTTATTTTTTAAATTCAGTCCAATATATTCATACATAATGCCAAGTCGTTTCACAATTTTCAATTTAGAATTATCCTCAAATCTTTCAACGTACTCTGGAGGAAAATCGTTCATTAAAAAATCAATCTCACCGGTTTCCAATGAAAAAATTCTTGTTGTCGCATCTGGAATTATTCTAAAATTAAGATTTTTAATTTTGGGTTCACCGAAATAATAACGGTTAAATGCCTCCAAAACTATATTATCATCCTGAAGCCATTCAACAAACCTAAATGGACCACTTCCAACAGGATTTAAACCGAAATCCTTTCCTGACTTTTCTGCGACGTCTTTGGGAACAATTCCAACTACAGCATTACTCAAAAAAGGTGAGTTCGGTTTTTTTAATTTAAAAACTACAGTATGTTTATCAGGATTATTAATTTCATATATATCTTCAAATGCATACCTTAAAGGTGAACCAAGCTTTGGTTCAAGAATGGATTCAAACGTATATTTCACATCTGTCGAGGTAAGTTCGCTCCCATTATGAAAATAAATATTTTCTTTCAAATGAAATACATAAGTTCTATCATCTGGCATATCCCAGGAATAAGCCATATCAGGAACAATAAATGAAAGAGTATCTTTTTTTACGAGAAATCCAAAAATCTGTTCAATTACATTATAAGAAGCAGCATCATTTACAAGACGAGGATCGAGGGTCATTGGATTGCTTGGAAGAGATATTTTTAAGTCATTTTTTTTATGTGATTCATTACTTATTTTACCACAGTATATTAATGAAAGGATAAATAAAACAAATATTATTTTATGAAGAATTTTTTTGTTTGATTTATAATAACTTATATACATTTTCTAATATTCTTAAAAAAATTAATTGACAAAATTAAGTTTTTTAACTATATTAATCGACAAATTATAAATTAAGTAATTTTACTTATGGCAAATCATAAATCGGCAATAAAAAGAATTAAAAAAAGTAATTCTGAAAATTCAATTAATCGCATTTATTTGAGTAAGATGAAAAGTGCGATTAAAAGTGTGAAAACTGCTAAAAATAAAGAAGAGGCAGAGAAATTTTTTAGAAATACGTCATCGCTTTTTGATAAATTAGTTTCTAAAAAAGTTATACATAAAAATAAAGCGGCAAATGAAAAATCAAAATTAGCAAAATTAGTAAATTCGATGTCATAAATACACATTGATTTAGCCGGACAGTTTACTTATGATAAGATATGTCCCCCGATATCGTCATAAGTAATACTTGTCCGGTTTTTATTTTCCCATTCCAACTCTTTGAACCTTCTGAAATATTTTTCCCTCAGTTTTTATTTCTGGTGCAACGATTATTTCTGTAAGTTGCATTTCACGAATGTTTCTTGCTCCAACATTCCCCATAGACGTCTTTAAAGCACCTATAAGATTTTGAGAGCCATCATCTATATCTGCTGGTCCATATAGAATTTGTTCAAGTGGACCAGTAGTTCCTACAAAAATTCTCGTTCCTCTTGGTAAATTAGCGTGTGGAGTAGCCATACCCCAGTGGTATCCCCTACCGGGTGCTTCCTTTGCTTTTGCAAATGCAGAGCCAACCATAACTGCATCCGCACCACAAGCAAATGCCTTGCATATATCACCCCCGGATGACATACCTCCATCCGTTATAATAGCAACATATCTATTTGTTTTCTTAAAATAAATCTCCCTTGCTGCTGAACAATCAACTGTGGCAGTAACCTGAGGAACTCCTATTCCAAGAACCCCTCTCGTAGTGCAAGCCGCACCCGGTCCAATACCCACTAAAAGAGCATCAACACCCGTTTCCATTAAGGCAAGTGCCTGTTTATAAGTAACGCAATTGCCTACAATAACTGGTATATTTATACTCTTGCAGAATTTTTCAAAATTTAGAACCTTATATTCCATTGAATAATGCCGAACCGTAGTAACGGTCGACTGAATTACAAATATATCTGCTCCAGCTTCCTGTGCTATAAATCCAAATTTTTCTGCCCTTTGGGGTATTGACGAAACAATTGCAGGCGTTCCTTCAGATTTAATCTCTTCGATTCTTTTTGAAATCAAGTATTCCTTAATCTCTTCTTGATAAATTTCCTGTAATAACTGCGTGACATTTTCAGCACTTGTTCTTGCTATTTCTTCAAAAATTTCTGAGGGTTCTTCATATCTTGTCTGAATTCCTTCAAGGTTTAAAACTGCAAGACCTCCAAGTTTCCCCATCGTAATGGCAAACTTAGTGTCAACAACACCATCCATTGCCGCCGCAATTATTGGAATCTCATACCTTTTCTCTTTTAATTCCCAGGTTATATCAACTTCATTCGGATTTATTGTAATTTCACCCGGAACAAGTGCTATTTCATCAAATCCATAACACCTGCGTGCCTTTCTTCCCCTGCCTACAAAAAAACCCATATTCCTTCTCCTTTGATAATCAACTACATTTTCTTATATTTAAAAATTCTTAATATTAAATATACAACCGCACTTATAAGAATGCACGTTGTCAAGGGAAAATAAAATACAAAATTGTCCCTTTTTATATAAATATCTCCCGGTAATCTCCCTATATAAGGTATTTTGTGAGCATAAATTACAATTATGCCAATAAGGATAATAATCGCTCCAATTATGACCAAAACCTTCCCGATAGATGTAAAATACAAACTCATTTTCAGAAAATATACTTTCGATGAGATAATTGTTTTAAAAATGTTAAATATCAAAATGAAATGTCAACTGAATCTCCAATTTTAACACCAAGATTTTTCGCTGCACTTTCAAGATATAAAGCAATTTCCACATAACCACTACTCCCGATTAATGCTATCGGTTTTTCTTTTCCTCCTTCAGAATAAAAATTTGATAAACCTTTTATAGTTAATCCTTTAAAATTTATGAAAATATCTTTATCCTGACAATGTTCTAATAAATCTTCTCCTTTAATATTAGTTATAACGTTTCCGAACTTATCACAATAAATTACATTTCCGCTTATACCATTTTTGTTAGTGATTGGCTCAAAACTTTCCCCTTTAAAATAATCATTGATTTCAGGCCCAAACCTGTTTAAATCAACTCCAAGAGAGATATATGCAGAGACAGGAGCAAAAATATCCCTGCCATGAAAAGTTGTACTGATATTTTTTAAAAAATAATCTTTATTAATGACATTATATACACAATATTTTTCCGTTTCAGAGAAAACATATTCAAGCACGCCATTGTCAGGTGCAAGAAAAATATGTTCCATAAAATTTAAAATAATAATTCTTCTTGCACTTCCAACACCAGGGTCAACAACTATTGTATGAACGGTCCATTCTGGAAAAAATGGAAAGGAATTTTTAATTATAAATGCAGCAGAATCAACATTATGTCTTTCAATGCTATGTGTTATATCAACTATTTTTGCTTTTGGATTAATCCCAAGTATAACTCCCTTCATCACCCCCACAAATCCATCCTGTTCTCCAAAATCTGTCGTTAATGTTATTATTCCCGAACGCTTCATAAATTCCAAGATGCGTAATTTTCAATAAATTTAATAACTTTCTTCTTTAGAAGGGAACTTTTGCTCTTTCACGTCTTTTATATAATTTGTGAATGCCATCATCATATTATCATAAATATCAGCATATATGTGGAGAAACTTTGGATGAAACTCTTTGTTAAGTCCGAGCATATCTGCGGAGACCAAAATCTGACCGTCACAGTATTTACCAGCACCTATACCAATCGTAGGAATTTTTAGTTTTTCCGATATTTTTTTCGCACATTCAGAAATAATCTTTTCAAGGACAATACTAAACACCCCGGCATTTTGTAAAGCGAGAGCATCTTCTAAAAGTTCTTTTTCTTCTTCAGGAGTATTACCTCTTAATTTATATCCACCTAATTTATGAACCGACTGGGGAGTCAATCCAATATGTCCCATAACGGGGATCCCAGAGTCCACTAACCTTTTTACTATTGATACGACCGGGACACCGCCCTCTAATTTAACAGCGGATGCTCCCTCTTTAAGGAAATTACCTGCATTCCTGACTGCGGAATTTAAACTACACTGGTAAGATAAAAATGGCATATCTGCTACTATTAGTGCTCTTTCAACTCCATTTTTAACCGCTCGGGTGTGATAAAGCATCTCTTCCATTGATATTTTTAAAGTATATTCATATCCAGCAAAAACATTTGCAGCGGAATCACCAACAAGTATTACATCTATTCCACTTTCATCAAGAATCTTTGCAGTAATATAATCGTATGCGGTTAATGCAGCAATTTTCTCACCCTTTTCTTTCATCTGAAGAAGTTTTATCGTTGTAATTTTATCTTTCATATATTAAAATTGTTAATTACTTTTTATTCCAAAATTAAGTAAATTATATATTAAGATAATATTATTATCAAAAATTTGCAATCTAAATTTATTTTATAGTTATTCAATTACATCTTTTATAATCCCCCCACCTATAACAATATCCCCCTGATAAAACACTGCTGATTGACCGGGGGTAATCGATTTTTTTGGTTCATCAAACATTACCTTAACCATATTATAATTCACTGGAAATAGATTTGAATCAGCCCCACGGTCGTTATATCTGATTTTAGTTACAACTCTAATGGATTTTTCTAAGTTCTCAAATGCAATTAGATTCACATTATCAGCAATAAGCCCTTTGTTATACAAATCTTCTTCATCTCCAATAAATATTCTATTCGTTTCCGGTTCAATTTTAGTTACATAAACGGGCTTACCAACTGCTATTCCAAGTTTTTTCCTCTGCCCGATAGTATATAACGGATACCCTTTATGAAATCCTAAAATCTCTCCGTTTCTTCCAATAATTTCCCCCTCCTTAACAATTACCTCTGAATTTGCATTCCAATCACGTAAAAATCTATGATAATCATTATCCGGAATAAAACAAATTTCCTGACTTTCTTTCACCTCTGCGGTTTTTAAATTCTTACTTTTAGCATAATTTCTAACTTCTACTTTTGTCATTTTACCGATAGGGAATATTGTTCTGGAAAGTGCATTCTGAGATAAACCCCAAAGAACGTAGGACTGGTCTTTTCGAGAATCTTTTCCCTTTTTTAATACAAATCTTTTGCTTTTTTCGTCAAATTTTACTTTTGCATAATGACCCGTTGCCAAATAATCTGCTCCAATCTCAAGCGCCTTTTTCAAAAGTGCTTCCCATTTAATTCTACTATTACACAAAATGCAAGGATTTGGCGTTCTACCGCTCAAATACTCTTTTACAAAATTATCTATAACATATTTTCTAAAAACTTTCGTCAAATCCACTGTATAATGCGGGATGCCAATCTGATTACATACATATCGAGCATTATTTATGGATTCAATCGAACAGCAGGATGATTCATTTTCAACATTTCCACCTACGCTATCATATTCCCAGAGTTTCATTGTCAGACCAATAACATCATATCCTTCTTCTTTCAGGATCACTGCTGAAACTGAACTATCCACACCCCCACTCATTGCGACCACTACCTTTTTTTTCATTTTTAAAACATTATTTATTTCATAAAAATCATAATATAATAATTACCCAAAAATTGCGATAGGATTTTTAATATCATAAATAAACAATATATTGTCTGAATTAATTTGGTGATATAATATTATGAATTTTTTCATTGTTGGTAATAACATTATTGTAGAGACGTTGCATGCAACGTCCCTGCCACATGCATGCGTCTCCATTATAATTTATTTTATATTGCAATTTTTGGGTATTACAAATAAACTGTCGAAAGCTCTCGCAATCTTTTTACAACCTTCGGAAAAACTTCCAAAGCGTAATCGATATCTTCTTTTGAATTCTGCTTCCCCATAGTTATTCTGATGCTTGACTGAATTCTTTCAGGAGAAAGTCCCATAGCCAAAAGCACATAAGATGGTTCAATAGAGCCAGATGAACAGGCAGAACCGGTTGCAACTGCTATACCTTCAAGGTCTAAACTTAAAAGAAGCGATTCTCCTTCGGTTTCACTGAAAGAAATATTCAAATAACCCGGTAATTTCCGTTCGGGATGTGTATTAAAAAATATATTATCAATCTTTTCACTCAATTTTGTTTTGAAATATTTTTCAAGTTCTGTTAAATATTTATATTCATTTTCCATTTCAAACCCTCGAATTTCAACTGCCTTTCTAAAACCCACAATGTTAGGAACGTTTTCCGTTCCGGACCTCTTATTTCTTTCCTGCCCTCCTCCATATTGCTGGGGCTGAATCTTTATACCTTTTCTAAGATATAATCCTCCAATGCCTTTTGGTCCGTATATCTTATGAGCAGAAATTGACAAAATATCAACTCCAATTTTATTAACATCAAACGGGAGTTTGCCAAATGTCTGAACCGCATCTGTATGAAACAAAACCTCAAATTCTTTTGTAATCTTTCCTATTTCATCTATATCATTTATTGTTCCAACTTCATTATTTGCATGCATTATCGATACAAGGATAGTATTTTTAGATATTGCTTTCCTCACATCAGACGGGTCAACCATTCCAAAACCATCCACAGAAAGATACGTAACTTTAAATCCCTGCGATTCAAGAAATTTACAAGTATTTAAAACAGAAGGATGTTCAACTGAAGATGTAATAATGTGATTCCCTTTATCTTGATAAGAATGAACAATTCCCTTAATAGCCAAATTATTGGATTCTGTCCCACCAGAAGTGAAATATATCTCTGATTCATCTGCATTTAGCATTTTTGCAATGATTTCTCTCGATTTATCGACACCTGCTCTCGCTTTCCTTCCAAATGTATGAATACTCGAAGCATTCCCGTAATTATGTAAAAGGAATTCCTTCATTTCCTCAAATACCCTTTCATCTAAGGGCGTAGTCGCTGCATTGTCGAAGTATGTTAATCTCAAAAATCTTCCTTTATTTTACCAATATCCAATAATTTTAATTAATTTTATTAATATTAAAAAATATGAACAAAAATTTTTATATTAATGAGAATGCTAAAAAATGTTTAAATTATATGAATATATTTTAAATAACAGTGGTTTGTCATTCCCGTGAAAACGGGAATCCAGTTCTTTAAAATATTTAATTTATGTTTAATATGGATTAATGACATTATAAAACGAAATATTTTTTATCTCAGTTTAATTTATAAATCTACTTTTTCAGCAATCTATATATATAAAACCTCATCTTGTTAAAAAACTTCTCATTTATTCAATATTAAATTTCAATTATCTATAACTCTACCAACCTCTTTATACCTGGATGAAGGAATATATCGAGTTCATCTCTGCTTGTCGTTGAAGATTCAGAATATACCGCTCCTCCAATTCCTCCTATTATAAGGTGAAACGTATTTGTCGGCAGATGAACAACATCCCCAACTTTAAAAATATATTCAATTGCAAACTCGACTTGATTATGTTCATCAGGTATCGAACGAACTGGACTGGTGGTATGTTCACCTTCTTTGCAAGGAATCCACAAGGATGCAGAACCATAATGAAAACGAAATGCTTCTTCTTTTCCTTTAATTTTTATTGCAATTCCTTTTAATTCCTCTGGAACGGAAAAATCTTTAACACTTGCATCATTTGAAATTGCATAAATATAATCATCAGAAAATTCTTTTTTCAGTCCAACAAATCCTCTTACTCTCTCATCAATATTAACAAATCCATCAGGAATTTTATGACCGGGAGGAATAACTAACACACTCATATGAGAATGCCAGGCTAAGACCTGCCCTTCAAGAGACATTAAAACCTTTTTACATTCATTTTCATTTACAAGGGTGATTATCCCAAGACCGTTTTTTTTGAATCTCTCATAATTTCCTTCGGACATAAAATAATCAATAACTTCGATATCTTTATAATTTATTTCCTTGTATTCTCCAGTATCCAAATTCAGAATTCTTTTCGCCTTATATCCTGACCTCCGGAATAATTCCCAGTATTCCAATTGTGCTCTCAATTCATTTTCTTCAGATAATTGATTTGTTTTCATAATAATTACCTATCCAAATTATTAAAACAAACAATTTTTTAAATATTCTCTTATAAAGATTTTATAAGTTTCCAGCACTCCCCGTAAACATATAAAGTACCAATTCCCCCATTGTCACTAAGTCCAAAAGGTTATGGTTTAATATTGATTTAATCCGTGTAAAATTTCCTGTTCTAACAAATTCGTGATATACATCAGGTATTTCATTGCCAGGTATATCATTAATTCTACGCCTCCTTAAAATATTTTGTTCAATTGTTTTTAACTTGCAATCCGGGAGATACTCTTTCCACCTTCTTCGAGATTCACTAAGAATATCAAAATGTGGGAAATACGGGTCAAATCGGATATTATAAAGAAACCCTCTCTCCATCAAATATGGATAATCAAATGCTTTTCCATTAAACGAAACAATAAGTTTAAACCTTTTCATTAAATCTTCAAGATAAGCAAGAAGCGGTTTTTCCTCTGTGTAGTCTCTTGCAAAAAGTTGTTCAAGAGAAAAATCATCATTTTCAAAATGCATCAGCCCGACAAGAAAAATCGGACTACTAATAAGCCCACAGGTCTCTAAATCAATAAAAAGTGCTTCTTCGCAGTCAACTTCAAAAAATTTCCTTAGGTCTTGATGAAGCATATCCAAATTACCATCGTATCCGCCTGTCTTAAACGTAAACTTATAATTCGATGTAAATTGTTCAGAATGGTTTATCAATTCTCCTAACCTTTTTGAAATTTTCAAAAAACATCCAAAATCATTGTGTATAACTTCTCCTTTAAGAAATTTCTCTAATTGAAATCCGACATTTTTTTCATCCTTTACATCTTCCTTTTTCATTCGATTTTTTTCACTTAAAGGAAAAATCCTTATCTCTTTTCTGTTCAGTTCGGATATTCTTTTTTTCAGTTCTTCTGATAACATAATCGTTAAAACCTAATATAAATAAATCACAATTATAATATAATTTAAATAATTTTTAGAATTTTGCTAACATAAAATACAACGACTATTAATTAAAGAATCATTTCAAGAAGAATCTTGGTAGCCATTTTATCTGGATAAAACCATCCACCCTTTCCATCAAAATCACGATAGATAATACTACTCACATTGCTTGCTCCAACACAAGAGGGACAACCGTTCTTACAGTTGCAATTTTTTACCAAACCGTATCCCATCCGTAACATATCTTCGATTAGTTCAAAACCCTTTTCAGAAAAACCAATCCCACCCGGATATTTATCAAAAATAAACACACCCGGAGACGATGGATTTTTAACGTCAATCGTCCCGCCTATGTCATTTTTATCGCACATCGAAAGAATGGGAAGCATTATAAGTAAAAGATTTTTAATTCCAATAAGCCCTTCAACGGGGCGAACTCCTTTACTGATAACATACTCAAAATCAAGAGTTGAAAAATCAAGCCAAAGAGAAGTTGTTTCCATCTCTTGCTCAGGAAGGTCAAGTTTTTCCATACCAAATCTTTCAAGGGAATAAAATTTTATTTTAACAAATGAAAAAACGGAAAATATTACTTTAATTTCCCCAAAAAAAGCATCTATATTTTTAATCCCTTTTCTATTCTTTTTTTCAAGAACTTTTATCGTAGAATAAGTTATTGGTTGTGTGTAATAATCAAGGTCGCCCTTTCTTACGTAAGCGATTTTACTTTCGATATCCAGATTTTGAACGATGTAACTCTCTCCTTCCTGAATATAAATAGCACCAGGATGCACCAAAAGAAAGGCACTCGGAAAATCTACAGTCCCAATAACGCTTCTCTTTTCGTCGAGTTCTATTATATTAATGTTATCTTCGGAAGTAGTTCTTAATCTATTCCTTGTTGATGGTAATTCTCCTCTTGCCCAAAACCATTTATCCTGAATCTTTTTTACATAACTCTCATCCTCAAGTATAGTCATAAGGTCATTTGTAAGGGGACCAAAATATTTAAAGTCATTTTCACAAAAAGGTAATTCATATACTGCACTGCAAAGATGAGATACCATAATATAAGGATTAAATGGGTCAATCACTGCATTTTCCAGATTAGAATCAAAAAAATACGATGGATGATTAATGAAATACTGGTCAATAGGGTCATCATAAGCAACAATTACGACTAAACTATCAGATTTTGTCCTTCCCGCCCTCCCTGACTGTTGCCAAACGCTCGTAATACTACCCGGATACCCGACTATTATGCAGGCATCAAGTGTTCCCACGTCTATGCCAAGTTCAAGCGCGTTTGTGCTCGTGATGCCGAGAAGTTTTCCATTAAACAACAATTCTTCAATCTTTCTCCTTTCTTCCGGAAGATAGCCACCCCTATACGAGCGAATGGCATTAGCGTTAATATCGTCATTTTCCTCTAAATACTCTTTCGTATATTTATAAAGTAATTCTGCAACAATTCTCGTTCTTGCAAAAACAATTGTCTGGACTTTTTTATTTATTAATTTTGTAAATATTTTCTGTGCTTGAATATTTGAACTCTTTCTTATATTTCCTCTTTTCTTATCAACGGGTGGATTCCAAAAAACAAACGTCTTTTCTCCTTTTGGAGCACCATCGTTTTCGATTAATTTTACCTTTTTTCCTGTAAGTTTTTCTGTCAACTCAACGGGATTTGCAATAGATGCTGAACAACATATATATTGTGGAGAAGAACCAT
>CAZBIT010000036.1:0-10961 GCA_964491835.1 uncultured bacterium | reverse complement strand
TTGGATTTAAAGAAGGAACAACAGAGGATATAATTACTCCTTTAATATCCCTTAATTGAAAATTGAACCGCTCTGCCTGGATTATAAGCATTGAACCCCATTCATCGTGAGTTCTGGAAGATGTGCTAAAAAATCTCCAAGTAGCTATTAGAGATTCAGATTCAAAAATGCCCATTAAAACGTTTGTATTACCAACATCTACCGTTAATAACATATTAAATTACCATTCTTTAATATCTTAATGTTGGGTCAATGACATCACGAAGACCATCACCTATAAAATTAAATCCCATAACAGTAAGCATTATTGCCAATGCTGGAAAAGTCGTAAGATGATAAGCTTTAAGAATATACTGATGACCTTCACTAAGCATTACTCCCCAGCTTGGAAGTGGTGGTTGAACACCAAGACCCAAAAACGAAATTCCCGCTTCCTGAACAATCACTCCTGCAATACCCAACGTCCCTGCAACAATGATAGGTACTAAAATATTCAACAAAATGTGACGAAAAAGAATCCTAAAAGAACCAAACCCAATTGCACGAAGTGCTTTTACATATTCTTTCTCTTTCTCAACAAGGACCTGCCCTCTTGCAAGTCGAGCATACGTCTTCCATCCAACGATGGATAACGCTATTATCACATTATTCAAACTTCCTCCCAAAATTGCCATAATACCAATTGCAAGCAACATAACTGGAAAAGCAAGGAAAATATCAGTAATTCTCATAATTATCTCATCAATCCAGCCACCATAATATCCTGCAACCATTCCAATTGAAGTCCCGATAACAACGGAAATTGCAACTGTTAAAAGTCCAACCGTAAGAGAAACTCTCGAGCCATATATAATACGACTTAAAACATCTCTTCCAAGGTCATCCTGTCCAAACCAATGTTCTTTGCTTGGTGGCGCCAAACGATTTGATAAATCAATTTCATAAGGATCATAAGGAGAGATATATTCCGCAAAAATTGTAACAAATACTATTATTACTATAACCGTTAAACCAACAATTGGAAGATATCCCTTTAAAAATTTTTTATGAAAGACATTATTATTTTCTAATCCATTATTTTTCATTAAAATTTTAATAATCTTCTATATTGAAAATCATCGAGAAATTCAAACCATCCAGCATCTCACAAAATGATTAGTATCTTTTTCTTCTAATTCAGGTTCTTTAGATTTACATATTTCTTTGAACATATAACATCTTGGATGAAACGCACATCCACTTGGCAAATGAAATGAATCTGGAACTGCGCCAGGAATCGCTGTAATCCGATTATATTTAACATCAATTTTGGGAATTGAATTGATTAATCCCTTAGTATATGGATGAAGAGGATTTTTAAAGATTTCAGACGTCAAACAATTCTCCTGAATTTTTCCTGCATACATAATAACGATGCGGTTTGAAATTTCAGATATTATTCCAAGGTCATGAGTAATAAATATCACAGCCATTTTTATTTCGTCTTGAAGCGATTTAATTAAATCAATAATTTGTGCCTGTATTGTAACGTCAAGATTTGCGGTGGGTTCATCTGCAATAAGTAAAGAGGGATTCGATGAAATTGCAATTGCAATCATAATCCTCTGCAACATACCACCCGATAACTGATGAGGATAACTATTATATATTCTGTTAACTTCTGATAAACCTACAATATTCAATAAATGTAATGCTTTCTCTTTTGCTCTTTTCTTATCAATCTTTTGATGGATTTGTAAAACTTCTGACAGTTGCTCCCCAATTGGAAAAACTGGATTAAGTGACGACATAGGTTCCTGAAAAATCATTGAAATTTCCTTACCTCTCATTTCTCTCAACTTATGTTCGTCAATTTTCAGCAAATCAAAATCTTTAAAATATACTTCCCCCTCCATTATTTTGCCTTGTGGCTCATGTATAAGCCTCATAATTGAAAGACAGGTAACCGTTTTACCACTGCCAGATTCGCCAACTATTCCAAATATTTCCCCTTCATTTACGTTAAAACTCACTCCATTTACTGCCTTTGCAATACCTCTGTTAGAATAAAAATACGTTTTAAGACCCTTTACAGAAAGAAGATTTTTCATTTCCTTAAACTAATTTCTGAAAAAACTCGTTATAATATATAAATAATTTGAAAAATCAGCAAATAAATAATTCAAAACTTTAATACCTAAACAATGCCAAACTAATCGTAATTATAATCATACCCGTCATTACACCAATAATCGAAATATGTTCCTTCTCATAAGAGTGTGAAACTGGCAATAATTCATCAAAAGCAATAAATACCATAAGTCCACCGACTGCACAAAGTATCAAACCAAGAACAAAGTCATTTAAAAATGGCATTAATATTAAACCCGCAATAAATGCTCCAACAGGTTCACTTACACCAGATATAAAAGACCACATAAAAGATTTTCTAATACTTTTTGTAGAAGCATAAACGGGCACAGAAACTGCAATCCCCTCGGGTATGTTATGAATCGCAATTGCAAAAGCCAAAGATATGCCAATATCAACGCCCTTCAATGTACCTGCAAAAGTAGCAATACCCTCAGGAAAATTGTGGATTCCAATTCCTATTGCCGTAAAAATTGACGCCTTTCTTAATTTAGATATGTTCGAATCTGTGTGTTTATAATCCTCGAGAATGAAAATATGTGGTAACAAAACATCTATTATAAATAAGACAACCATTCCAAAGAAAAATGCAACGCTTCCATATATAAAACCAACTGAATCAATACCAGATTGCAATAATTCAACAAATGAAATAAAAATCATAATGCCTGCTGAAAAACCCATTATAAATGCCATAAATACTGGACCTGGATTCCTGTAAAATAAACTTATGATACTGCCAATGGTTGTGGACAGTCCAGCCAAAGTAGTCAAAAGAATAGCAGTTAAAAAATTTGAACCCATATCAAAACCTGAATTAATAGAATAATTAAGTAGATTTAATATATTTCAAGATATTCTTAATCTTTAAACTTATAAAAATTTTCAATAAATTAATATACACTGATTTTGCTTTTTTTCAACAAAATTAATATTGATTAATTCATTTTTTATATTTTACTTTAACAATGGTAATTTTATTTCAACTTTAAATTTTAAGTGAATTTTTATAATTATGGGAAAAATTTATCGAAAAAATGGCCAGGAAGGTATCATCTTTGGAACTCAAATTGGCTCTATTAAAGACGGACCTGGAATAAGATATGTTATATATTTTAAAGGTTGTAATTTTAAATGCCCCTGGTGTTCAAATCCTGAAGGAATGAATCATAAAGAAGAAATATTGCTTTATCCTGATAAAGAAAAATTTACGTCAAGTTTAATTAATTCTTGTTCCTATGGCGCAATAAAACTTAATTATAAAGGTGCTTCAATTACCAATCGCAAACTATGTGAAAAATGCAGAACGTTTGATTGCATAAAAAATTGCTATGACAATTCAAGGGTCAAAGTGGGTGAATTAAAGAAGGTGGAAGAAATTATCTCTGATGTTTTAAAATACAAACAATTTTTAAAAAATGATGGTGGCATAACACTAACCGGTGGTGAACCTACTTATCAATGGGAATTTATGTTTGAATTGATAAAGTGTTTAAAGAAACACAAACTTCATATTGCTCTGGAAACCAATGGGTCAAATCCACATATCCCTGAATTATTTCCTTATATTGATTTAATCATATTTGACTTAAAGATAATAAATCCAAAAATTCACAAATATTGGACAGGATGTTCAAATAAACAAATCTTAAAGAACATTAAAAATACCCATCGAGAAAAAATTCCATTCTGGATTCGGATACCAATTATTCCAAATATAAATGACTCTGAAAAAAATTTAAAAGAAACAAAAGAATTTCTGACTACAATGAAAGATTCTCTAAAATTAGAATTGCTTGCCTATCACGAGACAGGAATTCACAAATGGAAAGCATTAGGAAGAAAAATCCTAATGCCCGATGTTAAACCACCTTCACATAATAAGATGGAAAAATTAAGAAAATATTTTTATGATGAAGACATAAAAGTTATAAATACTTAAACTGAACTTGAAGGGAAATCAAGCCTTTTTATAATATCATTTTGTATCGCAGGAGAAAGGTCGAGCAAGTTTACAAAAGTGCCGTGGATTCTCACTATAAAAATCCCATTATACTTTTCTGGATTTTTAATAGCATCTTTAAATATATCAGAAGAACAGACATTAAAATAGGCATAAAATCCACCCTTTCGATTAGGCCTACCATTAAAACCAAATATGCTATCAAGAATTGAACGAAACATTTCTTCACGATTTGTCTTATCTGGACTCACTAAATCTGGGTTTATTCCTAAACTATAAGCATAACCGCCATAGAATTTTTCAACTGGGAATTTTTGTAGTGAAGCAATTCTCGGTAAAAGCCCCCTCTTTGCAGTTCCCACAGTTGGGTCAAGTCCAAAATTTAATCTTTCACGTGATAACCTACCGTCAGGGGTTGCGCCAACCCAATAACCATAAAGCAAATGCGTTGATGGAGTGCTCCAATCAGCATTAAACTCACAATTAAATATATTCTTTTGACGATTTATTTTGTCAGTAACCTTTTTACACAGTTCTATCGCCTCAATATCCGCATAATCATCATTGTTACCATATTTTGGAGCAGATAGCAAAAATGCTCGTAGTTCCTCATATACTTGAAAATTATCCCTTAAAGAGGAAATTAAATCATCCCAGGAAATATCCTTGCATTTTTCAAACATATATTTAATGCCAGAAAAAGAATCCGACACAGTTGCAAGTCCGTGAATCAAACAGCCAGAACCATTATAAATTGTGCCCTTTTTTTTATAATCTCTCATATCAATTCCTGAATCCAATCCCCCCATAAATGCAGATAAAAATGGAACTGGCAAATTTGAAAGGGCTTTAGTGCAATCATTTGCTGAATCCACCATTTTTTTTGTGAAATAATCAAGTTGTTTGTAAAATGCCCTTTTGACCTCTTCTAATGAAGAAAAACCATTATTATTTATACCAAGTTCTTTATATGATAGGCCAATTTTATTTCTTGAAATCAGTGATTTCCCATCATTAATCGTCAATTCTAAGATTTTAGCAAGATTGAGCCAGCTATTGGTTGTATTTCCTGATTCCTTGCCCATAATTAAAGGTTCCTGACAACCACCAATACCGTAATCTTTCAAATCCTTTATCTTTATTCCTTTATTTTTTAATACAATAAACATTTTATCATCATTAAGCAGAGACGGCGTATTGTGTCCGATATTAAAAAAGAAACGAAGAATTGACCTGTATAAAGATTCAGGAGTATTATTATGAAGTTTCACGGAAAGATTTGGTTGTGGGCTATTTGATTCAAAAAAAGCATCAAGAATGATTTCAGTCATATCATTAGTAAGGTCTTTTCCATTTTCATCTCTCCCACCAACCATAATATTTTGAGAAATAGCCCAGTTTCTATCTCCTACATTAAATAAAGTTAGAAAATGACGGACAAGTAAAACTGCCAATTCTCTCGGAATTATTTTCTTTTCATAATAAGGTTGAAATATGCTATCAATATTCCCAACAGAAAATGCGTATGGATTTGGTGCTTGTTCAAGATTCATTACCATCCATAATATCATAAATAACTGTATTGCTTCATATAAATTTTCTGATGGATATTCTGGAACTTTTTTACAGGTTTGTGCTATTAATTGAAGTTCTTTTTTACGAATTCCTTTACATTTTTTAGACATCTCCTCTGCAAGTTTGCTATATCTTTTTGCAAGTTTTATCGCTGAATTCATCGAAATTATTATAGCGTCATAAAATTTTTTCTTCTCTAAATCATTTTTATATGTTTGTTTTTTTTCTTTTGCTTTTTCAATTATATATTTAAGCCCATTTTTTAAGACAGGTCTAAAATCTGCAATAGTATGTCCGGTAACCTGCTCCACAAAATACACGACTTCTTTTGTTTCGAGACCAGTCGATGAATAAACTTCTGACAATTGTTTTGCATAATCCTGTTCCGCCCAGAAATTGCGAACATTGTTTATTCTATCTCTTGTTATTCCTTTTCTTGTATCTGGGATTATATCATTATAAACTGCTAAAACATCACAATAACCTTCAAAGTTTTCCACTTTAAAGTTTGGATTCAGAAGTGCATATGTTCTTGAAAATGCATCAATCTCCGTTCCGGCAAATATTTCTCCTTTCCTTATTTTCAAAGGAAGTTTTTCAATGACTTCATTCAATAATCTCGCTTGAATTTCTACTTGAGAATATTTTTTCCCGCTATTCAATAGTTCTTTTAATTTATTCATCCTGATTTCCTGAATAAGAAACCAACCATCGAGCCTATTAGTTTCAATATTTGCTTTTTTTATACTTTCAAGCCCTTTACATAATCTTTTAACGTTTAACGTTTTAGAGAAATCTAATTTTGCCATAATAGAATTTTTAATTTTTTACTCATCGATATTTAAAATTATTTTTCTAAATATTTTACAGTGTTAATAAATACTTCCCATTTTTTCTCTTCTACCATATGTCTGAAACTATAAACAATTATACCTGATGAATTATTTGAAAGACCTTCTTTTATTGCCTTTTCAAATTCTTCATCCGTCATTTTCACAGGGTCAGATACGCCTTGAATTATCACCCATACGGGTTTATTAGTTAGTGAAACTATTTCTTTTGTTACATCGTCAATCCATTTAATATCTCTATTACACATAAGGTGATATGACATAGGAGAAAATACGTCGATATACTTTGCAAGATTTTTATAATCCTGACAAATTATCTCTTTTATCGCTCCGTTGAAATCCTCCATTCGCCAAGGGACACCAAACATTCCTAAAATTTTTCCTTGATATTTTTCATTTATTAACTTTTTAACCTCTGCACAAAAATTTGTTATCTGTTCACATTTCCATTCTCTCCACAAATTATCATAATTACTTAAAATCAAATTAGCAATCTTTTTTTTATCATTATTATTATATGGTATCTTAATACCTGTATCTTTTTGAAATTTATTTAAACAATTATCACAAAAACAGGTTTCAAAAATTTTCGGTTCTTTAACCTCCCAATGACAAGGATATCTAATAAAATCGAGCCATACCCCATCATAAAATCCTCTTGCCAACGTTTCATCAATTTCTTTTAGTTTCTTTTTCCTTACTTTTTCATTCGCAGGACAAACACCTGCATACCAGCCTTCTTTTTCAAGCAATTTCCCAGAAGATAAGACAGGCCTTGAATCAGGAAATTCTTTCCATAATTTTTCACTTGAGAATATCGAGATTTCAAAAAATGTTTTTATACCCTTATTATGCAATACATCGGGAATGCCTTTTTCATCAAAGTCCCCCCAAACTGCATTTATTCCAACTTTAGAAAGATAATCAGAAATCTCCTGTATAGATAATCCTTTAAATATTTCAGCATTTTTATCAAATCCATATAATCCAATCAATCTTTCACTGCCTTTAACATTTAATATTTTCAAATTATATAATAGAATCAAAATAATTAGAAAAAAAAATATTTTTTTCACAATTATTTCCTTTTAAAAAATTTTATTTTTCAATGGATAGAATTTCTGCTTGAAATTTCTCAGGAATCTCCACTTTAAGACCACTTGTTTTTAAATATTCACCAGTAAAAGTTCCAATAACTTTTTTAAATTTTGGTGAAAAAATATTATATTTAAATTTTTCATTGACCCACGGAATGAGAAATGTTCTTGATGATTCTGGAGAATCATTTCTATAAAAGCAAAGTATCCCTCCATCCTTTTCTTTATTGAAACGAGCACACCCATCCCAACCCGAATATGAAGGACGCTCGAATATATCAGAAGTTTGGTGAAATTTAAATATCTGATATTTTTCCTGTTTTTCCTTTAACCATTCAGACCATTCTCTATACCATAGTTTATCTTTTTCTGTCAATTTTCTTGGGTCACCAAGCATAATGGGCATCATTGAAAATAGTGAATGAAAAGAAAACTCATAATTTGGGTCAGTTAATTTTTGATTTCCGATAATCAAAGTGCTTGGTGGGATTGTTCTTGAACGATCATAACATAACTGCCTTATAATAATTGAGCCCTTTGGAGGTTGAGATTCAATGTTTGAAAGCCAGTCACCATCAGCATGTTCTATCAAAGCATAATCAGCAAGATGAAAATGTCCCCAGAGTTCAAACGTGCAATCAATAAACAAATCAGGATTTCGCTCTTTTAATTCATCAAACATCTGCATCATTCTTCTGTATATTAAAAGAAGTGATTCTTCCCTGTCTTTGTGACCTGAATGATTTTTGGCATAACATCCAGCACGGTCAGGGTCTTGAACATATGCTGAACGCACTGCGGTTATATCAATTTTTAAATAACCAATATTTAAAGATGATACGTAATAAAGAATTTTATCTTTTATGTAATCATACCAAGGTGTACACATACACATCGTAACTGCATCTTTTGCCACAGGTGAGTGAAGATTTTCTTCATCACCATTTTTGTTTAAAATAACCCAATCTCGATGTTTTGTATATATATCACTTTCAGTACTTACATCAGTAATTGCAATCCATAAACCCGGCTTCATTCCTTTAGATATTATGTAATCACAAACTGGTTTAAGTCCATTAGGAAACTTATTTTTATCAACATTCCAATCTCCCCTGTTGTCCTGCCAGCCATCATCAATAATAAAATACTCAGCTCCTGTTGGTGCAACAGCATCAACCAATTCTTTAATTAAATTTTCATTAATCTTTTTTCTAAAAGGATTCCAAGTATTATACAAAAATGTAGGAATATTTTTTCTTTCAAATAGTTTTACTCCCATATAATTTCTTATAAAATCACCAAGATAACCATCAAACGCATCTTCCCATTTTTTACCATCATAAAGAATTATGAAACCTTTGGGGCTTATAAACGATTCTTTTGGATTCAAATACTTTTTGAATGGAAACCAGGTATTTTGAGGATTTAACATTATTGAAACACTATTAGAATAGCAATATACTTCAAACCTTTTCATAATTCCTGGAGCTTCGTTTCCCAATATAAATCCTTCATCTACATCCGAATCATAAACTAAAATTGCAGGGTCGTCAACACCTCCAATAAAAGGAACACGCTTAATAGAATTTCCATAATCAGCATAAACTTCAGCATAACTCGGATTTCTTAACACAAGATTTAACCTCTCCCACTCAAGTTCTGTCAATACCTTTTCTGAATCTCCCTTATTCTGTATTATCATCCATTTTCTTACCATTGGAATATTAGGATAAATTTCATAATATAAATCCACTATAACATCAGAAGCAGGAGTATTATCTAAACCCTCTAAAGTTACTTTTAATATTTTTCTACCTTCCACACCAGTTTCAATTTCATATATCAAAAATTTGAACATTCCTCCATCTAATCCACCTTTCACCTCTTTCCCATTAATTTTAAAAGCAAATTCATCACTTCTACTTCTTGATAATTCTGTTTTAGAAGCAAGATTTTTATAACTGATTGTATAAAAAGAATTATTTTTATCATCTATTTGAAGCACTCTTTCAAAAAGTTGGTTTTTTAACATAATCTGATTCTTTTCTTGAATATACAAAATTTCAGCTTCTGCAAAATTTTTATCAAATGAAAAAATTATTAAAAATATGATAAAACAAATAAATAATTTTAATTTCATTTTCTTATCCTAACTTATATACTTTAAAATTTCATTATGAATAATAGGTCTAAATTCTAAAATTTTTTTATTTTCTCTTGAAGGGTAAATTCTATTAGAAAGAAGAATAGTGAAAAATTCCTTTTCTGGGTCAATCCAAATAGAAGTTCCGGTAAAACCTAAATGCCCAAAAGAAGAGTCAGAAAATAAACTTCCCATAACATCATCTTTTTTGTCTATCAATACTCTCCATCCAAAAGCCCATTTACAGTCCTTTATATTTTTTCTCTTTTCAGTGAATTCCAAAATTGTTTTAGGGCGAATCAACTGTATTTTATTATAACTTCCTAAATTAAGAATCATTTTACAAAACTTTTCAATATCATAAGCATTGCTGAATAATCCCGCATGACCTGAAACACCATTCATAATATATGCATTTTCATCATGAACTTCACCTTGAATGACTCTTCTCCTCCATTTGCAATATTCAGTAGGAGGTATATCTTTCCATATTTCTTTAGGTGGACAGAAATATGTATAATTCATATTCAATGGTTCAAATATATACTTTTTGCAAAATTTATCCAACCTAAGAGTAGTTATTTTTTCAATAATTTCTCCAAGCAAAATAAATCCTAAATCACTATAATCGCACTTTTCATTTGGGACATATTCTAAAGGAATTTTGTAAATATTGTCTAACAAGCTTTCTTTATCATAAGACACGCTAAAAAAAGGTTTCCAAGAGGGCAATCCTGA
The DNA here is from genome assembly GCA_964491835.1 of uncultured bacterium. Lineage (GTDB taxonomy): Bacteria > SM23-31 > SM23-31 > JAUVVT01 > JAUVVT01 > CAZBIT01. The sequence goes on along the minus strand of CAZBIT010000036.1, from coordinate 464 downwards.
TGAATGAGACAATAAATTTCTTATCTTAACACGACTTTTGTGTTTTCCCTTAAATTTACTTAAATAATATGAAACCTTTTTATCAATGTCAATTTCACCTCTGTCTTTTAATATCATAATGGCTTGGACAGTGGCTAACACTTTTGTTAAAGAAGCAAGGTCGTAAATAGTTATTTTAGTTATTCTTTTTGTATCTTTATTATACTCAAAATGTCCAAATCCTTTGTGTATTATTATTTCTCCATGATGTGAGATTAAAAATACACAGCCCGGAAAAACCTTATCATCAATTGCATTATTTATTAATGATTCAACTTTTTTTATTATTTTATTTTTTAATCCAGATTTCATTAAATTTTAAAGTTACCTAAATTAAAAATTATTTCTTAAAAGCACATAAAGAAATGAAAAAATACTGAAAAGATTTTGTAGGAGTATTAAATAAATAATCTTTAAATTTCAAT
>CAZBIT010000035.1:0-10965 GCA_964491835.1 uncultured bacterium | reverse complement strand
CAGTCAAATTCCCCACAAATATCTCCCCAAATAAGCGTTGCAAAAGATGGTTCATTCGTTATTTGCTGGGATGATAGAAGAAATGGAACCTATAATCCGGATATATATGCACAGTGTTATGATAGAGATGGCAGTCCAGTGAAAAAAAACATAAAGGTTAATAGCGACCAAACTTTGAGAGCACAAACTGAACCTAATGTCGATATGGATGACAATAAAAATATGTATTTTGTTTGGAAAGACAATAGAAATTTAAATCAAGGATTTGATATATATGCAAAAATTGTCTCCTGGGATATTTTTACAGAAGTATCTGAAGAAGAGATTTTAGAAAATATTCCTACTGAATTTGTGTTATATCAAAACTATCCTAATCCTTTTAATTCTGAAACGACTATAAAATATAAAATTCCCTTAGAAGAATATGTTAATTTGAAGATATGTAATATATTTGGCGTTATTATAAAGACAATTGTTGACGAGAGGCAACATCCGGGAATTTATTCGGTTCAATGGAATGGAATGAATGGCAATAATGTTCCAGTTTCGAGTGGAATTTACTTCGTTAATTTGAATGTTGGGAAATATAAAATGACTAAAAAAATTATACTTTTAAAATAGAATTATTTTTGATTTACATATTTTAGATAATCAATCATTTGAATTGCATAGTAATCTTTCCTTTTTTTTCTTGATTTTTGAGTAAAAAATTATGAGATTAAGATGATTAAAAATATTTAATAAATTTAGGAATTTTATAGATTTTTATCCTTCATAAAAATCTTTTCAAAGATTCTGCTATAATGTTTTTATAATCCTAAAAGTAAATCAAAGGAGTAAAATATGGTAACGGAACAGGAATTAAAAAAGTTAAAAGGAATTGCAAGGGAGTCAAGAATTAATATAGTAAAGATGCTTGAAAAGGCGGGTTCAGGTCATCCTGGGGGGGCTTTATCTGCAATTGATGTTTTAACCGTATTATATTTTCGTAAAATGCGTCATAATCCTAAAAATCCAGAATGGAGCGAAAGAGATAGGTTTATTTTGTCCAAGGGGCATGGTGTCCCAGCACTTTATACCGTTCTTGCAAAGTGCGGATACTTTTCTGTGGATGAACTGATAACACTCCGTAAAATAGGTAGCCGTCTTCAGGGGCATCCTGATAGAATGAGATTGCCAGGACTTGAAGCATCGACGGGTTCACTTGGGCAGGGACTATCAATTGCAATTGGAATGGCTGTAGCGGGAAAAATGGATAAAAAAAGTTATCGCATTTATTGTATGATTGGGGATGGAGAATCACAGGCAGGTCAAATCTGGGAAGCAGGAATGTGTGCCGTAAAATATAAACTTGATAATCTTACCGTTATTCTTGATTACAATAAAATTCAACTCGATGACAGAGTCAGCATTGTGATGGAGATAGCCCCCGTAAAGGATAAATGGCTGAGTTTTGGATGGAACGTAATAGAAATTGATGGGAACGACATACCACAAATTATTGAAGCGTTGGATGATGCGGAGAAAGTTAAAGGAAAACCAACTATGATAATCGCTCATACTATTAAAGGGAAAGGGGTCTCATTTATGGAGGATAATGTTGACTGGCACGGAAAAGCACCAACAAACGAACAAGCAGAACAGGCAATCAAGGAATTGGAAAATATAAAAATTTGATAATTTTTAAGATGATTTATTGGGTAAATAAATTTGTTTAGAAAAAATTAAATTTAAGATATTAAACCAAAGGAGATAGAAGAAATGGGGAAGGCAACGAGAGCATCATTTGGAGAAGCAATTGTTAAATTAGGAGAAAAAAATAAGGATATAATAATAATAGATGGTGATTTAAGTAAATCAACAATGACAGGGGGATTTGCAAAAAGATTTCCTGATAGGTGGTTAAATGTTGGAATAGCAGAAGGAAATATGGTCGGAGTGGGTGCGGGTCTTGCTCTTTCGGGCAAGATTCCGTTTATTTGCAGTTTTGCTTGTTTTTTGGTCGGGAGGTTTGAGCAGATTCGAATGTCAATCGCTTACACGAGAGCAAATGTGAAAATTGTTGGAACGCATGTTGGTATTGGAATTGGAGAGGATGGTTACAGTCAGATGGGACTTGAGGATGTGGCTTTAATTCGCTCTCTGCCAAACATCGCTATTGTTCAGCCCGCTGATGATATTGAAGCCCAAAAGGCAGTTCCATATATTGTAGAACATGACGGACCGTGCTATTTTCGGCTTACACGTCAGAAACTTGAAGATGTCAATCAATCAAATTATGAATTTAGGTTCGGGAAAGGGGTCGTTTTAAAAGATGGAAGCGATATTACAATAATCGCATCGGGAGGCGTTGTATATAATTCTCTAATTGCTTCTAAAGAACTTCAAAAAGAAGGTATTAATGTGGAGATTATAAATATTCATACAATTAGACCACTTGATGAAGAATTAATATTGTCAAGTGCAGAGAAGACAGGTAGAATAATAACAATAGAGGACCACTCAATTAATGGTGGTTTGGGAAGTGCCGTTTGTGAACTTCTCTGTGAAAAACTTCCAACGAAAGTTAAAAGAATTGGACTGAAAGATTTTGGAGAGTCAGGCGAACAAAATGAGTTATATCATAAGTATGGATTTTCTCCTGAAAAAATTAAAAATGAAGTAAAAAACTTTATGTAGCAATTTTTTAGATAATTATATTATTAGAAAAAAACCAATGTTTGGAGGGAAATATGGAATTAAATGTAACGCAGAAAATAATTAAATCTCACATTGTATCGGGGGAAATGAAGGTAGGAGAAGAAATTGCGATAAAGATAGACCAGACATTGACTCAGGATGCCACGGGGACGATGGCATATCTTCAATTTGAAGCGCTTGATATTGATAAGGTGAAAACGGAACTTTCGGTTAGTTATGTTGACCATAATATGCTTCAGGCAAGTTTTGAGAACGCTGATGACCATAGATTTCTTCAAACTATCGCTGAAAAATATGGAATCTATTTTTCGAAACCCGGCAATGGAATATGTCATCAGGTTCATCTTGAAAGATTTGCAATTCCAGGTAAAACATTACTTGGCTCTGACAGTCACACTCCAACTGCTGGTGGTCTTGGAATGATAGCAATTGGTGCTGGTGGGCTTGATGTTACTGTTGCTATGGGTGGGGGACCCTTTTATCTGAAAATGCCAAAGATTGTTCTGGTTAAACTGATAGGGAAATTAAATGATTGGGTTACATCAAAAGACATTATTCTTGAACTGTTGAGATTATTAACCGTTAAAGGGGGAGTAGGGAAAATTTTAGAATATGGTGGTAATGGAGTAAAAACCTTGTCAGCAACTGAAAGAGCAACCATAACAAATATGGGTGCCGAACTTGGTGCTACCACTTCTATTTTTCCAAGCGATAAAAATACTAAATATTATATGGTTTCACAAGAAAGAGGAGAAAACTGGATTCATCTTGAAGCAGACCCTTCCGCTGAATACGATGAGGTTGTTGAGATAAACCTGAGTGAACTTGAGCCATTGATTGCAAAACCCCACAGCCCTGATAATGTGTCAAAAGTTAAAGATATGGCGGGTACTAAGGTTCATCAAGTATGTATCGGGAGTTGCACAAATTCTTCTTATGCTGATTTGATGACGGTTGCATCAATGTTAAAAGGTAAGTCAGTTCATCAAGACGTCAGTATGGTTGTTACGCCTGGTTCCAAGCAGGTTCTGGAAATGATTGCGAGGAACAATGCACTGACCGATATAATTATGGCTGGTGCAAGGGTTATTGAATGTGCCTGTGGTCCCTGTATTGGTATGGGACAGGCACCTGAAACTGATGGAGTCTCTTTAAGAACTTATAACAGAAACTTTGAAGGGAGGTCTGGAACTCCCTCTGCAAACGTTTATTTATGCAGTCCTGAGACCGCTGCTGCATCTGCTCTGACTGGAATTATTACCGACCCAAGAGATATGGGAAAAAAGATAACAATTGAAATCCCTGAAAAAATGTATATCAATGATAATTTGGTTATACCGCCACTTAAAGATGAGAAAAGAAAAGATATAAAAATAATAAGAGGACCGAACATAAAGCCCCTTCCATTAGGTAATGAAATGCCCGATTCTTATAGTGTGGAGGTTTTGCTTAAAGTAGGCGATAATATTACGACAGACCATATTATGCCTGCGGGAGCAAAAATTCTGCCTTTAAGGTCGAATATTCCTGCTATTTCTGAATACGTGTTTACAAGAGTTGACCCAGATTTTCCAAAAAGGGCAAAAGAAAAAAGTGGTGGAATTGTGATTGGGGGAGAAAATTATGGTCAAGGTTCATCCAGAGAACACGCTGCACTCGCTCCAATGTATCTTGGTTTAAAAGTAGTAATAACTAAATCTTTTGCAAGAATCCATCTTGCCAATTTGATAAATTTTGGAATTTTACCATTTACGTTTTCAAATCCAGATGATTATGGGAAAATTGAACAGGGTGATAAGTTGGAATTCCCCGAAATTAAAAAGCAACTTGAAGCAAACAAACCGATAATTGTTAAAAATAAAACTAAAGGATTGGAATTGGTCTGTAATTATAATCTTACGGATAGACAGAAGAAAATATTATTTGCGGGTGGGTTACTTAATTATACGAAGATTGCAGAGGATTAAATTCTGATTACTTTAAAATTTAAAAACAATTTTTTCGATGTCCTGTAAATTTTATTTTTTAAACGTGGGATATGGCTGTTGTATTGTAATAAAATGGAATGAAAAGGCAATAGTAGTAGATTGTAAAAAGGGTGATAAAAATTTGGGCGAAGATAATGTAATCGACTATCTACCGTCCTCAGGAATAGAAATTCTGATAATAACTCATCCACACAAAGACCACTTCGATGGGGTGTCAGAGATTTTTGAAAAGAACATCAATGTTAAAGAGGTTTGGCTTTCATCTTATGAGATGATGAAAGAAGATAAAGAAGCGGACTCCAAAAGTTATTATGAATATTTTAATCTTATAGATACAATCAATAATTATGGAATTTCGATAAAAATAGTTGTACGTTCAGATAAGCCATTATATAATTCAGGAGATTCGGCTGGGATAAAACTTTATGTTTTAAATCCACCCAATACTATAAATCAAAAAGAAAGTAGAACAATTCACGACGGATGCATAATTTTAAAAATTATAACACATGATAAAACAGCAATTCTTGGAGCAGATGCAAGAAATGAAACATGGAAAGTTATTGGTGAATATGCCCCTCAACTTTTACAAAGTGATATATTTTATGTAAGTCATCACGGTGCAAGTGATGGCTTAGAAAAAAACGTTTTTGAAAAAATAAATCCAAATATAGTTGTTTTATCGACGAAAACAGGAATATACGAGGGTATTCCTGACTCTGAAACTATAAATTACTATAAAAGTTTTAAGAATAAAAAGTTACTTAGAACCGATGAATGTGGAACTATTGTTATTTGAGTTGTTAAAATAATGTAAAATATTTCTTGTATTTGAGCATTTAATTATTAGGGAAGATTATAACGAAATTAAAAAATATTTAAAGGAAGTACTTAAGTTCAATGGTACAAAAAATTCTTGAAATGACGAATATCAAAAAAACTTATATTGGCGTAAATGCGTTGAATAACGTATGCTTTGACCTTAATAAAGGAGAAGTGCATATTCTAACAGGCGGCAATGGTTCGGGGAAATCTACACTTTTAAAAATTCTTTCTGGTGCAGAAAAAATGGATTCAGGTGAAATCAGAGTTTTTGGACAAGTTGTAAATATCACTTCTCCAAATGTTGCACAGGAACTGGGGATTTCAATTGTAAATCACGAAGATAATCTAATTGATTTCTTAAGTATCGCGGAAAACATCTTTTTGGGAAAAGAGCCATTAAATAAAAAATTAAGGTTTATTAAATGGCATATATTAAAAACAAGGGCGAGAGTAATACTCGATATGTTGGGTTTAAAGTATGATGTCAATACACTAGTAAGTGAACTGAATGAAGGAGAAAGGCAAATATTAAAAATAGCAAAAGCGCTATCTTTTGACTCAAAAATAATTGGTATGGATGAACCATCTTCCTCTCTTTCTAAGATAGAACTCGAAAATTTGTTTAAATTAATCAAAGTTTTGAAAATAAAGGGAATGGGAATAATCTATGTTCCACATCGATTAGAAGAAACATACAGGGTAGGCGATAGGGTTTCAATTTTGAAGGAAGGCGTTTTAACTTGCACGGAATCAGTAAAGGAAATACCAAAAAGCGTTCTTATAAAAAGAATGGTTGGTAGTGAAATAAAACAAGAGTTTCGTAAAGCCAAGCATAAAAAAGGGAAAGAGGTAATTCGGTTGGAAAACGTCTGTGGAAAATATAAAGTTAAGAACGTAAATCTTGAAATTTATCGAGGTGAAATTTTTGGCATTTGTGGTTTGATTGGTTCGGGAAAAACTGAACTTGCAAAAATTCTTTTTGGAGTTGATGAGAAAGTAAATGGGAGTATATTTATCAATGAAGAAAAAGTAGATATTAATTCTCCTTATGATGCAATTAAAGCAGGCATAGGATTTTTATCAGAAGAAAGAAAATGTAACGGATTGATTCCAGAAATGAATGTTGTTGAAAACATAACACTCCCCAATTTAAAAGTAATCATTAAAAATGGATTTATAATAAGGAAAAAAGAAAAGGAAATTATTATAAATCATTTAGATAAGTTTAAAATTAAAATTTCATCACTTGATGAAGCGATAAGTAATTTAAATAGTGGAGACCAAAAGAAAATTTTAATTTCAAGATGGATGTTTACTGATTCTAAAATTATAATATTTGATGAAATAACAAGAAACATCGATATCGGTGCGAAGTCAGAAATTTATAACATTATCAATAATCTTATATCAAATGGAATCACTGTTATAATAATTTCTTCAGACATAAATGAAGTTTTAAATCTATGTGATAGAATTGCTGTTATGTGTGAAGGAACAATTACAGGAATTCTTTCGAGTGAGGAAGCGACACAAGAAAAAATCGTAAATCTATCCGATGGTTTATGAGATGCTCTTATTGTATTGTAACGAATTTTTAAAATCATTGTATTTAAAAAAGATGTGATTTGACAAAAAATAATTCTCTTTAAAGAGTTTATATTAAGGGTAAATCAATGTATTTAGCCTGTTGTGACAAATAAAAAAATTTGAGGAGTTATTATATGGGTATTATGGCATATCAACAATGTATTATTCCAAACTGCGGTGAAAAGTATGATTTTGGAGAGGTTATTACCGAATGTAGAAAGTGTGGAAATTTACTCGACGTAAAATATGAGTGGAATAGAATAAACTATCCAAAGGAATTGAGATTTTATGAAAATAGGAGAGGAAACATTGGATTTATTTTTGATAGAAGTGGTGTTTGGAGGTTTAGAGAACTATTACCGTTTGTGAACATCGAAAATGAACAGACATTTTCAAGGCAGATTGTGTCTTTGGATGGTGCGGAAGGCCACACAACTCCATATCATACAAGCTTTGTTGGAAAATATGTAATTGGTAAAATATTTAGAAATAAAGATGGCAAAATGAGGATTGTACCTGATAATGAATTGAGTAAAAAAGAAGTCGATTTTATATATAATAATTTTTACATACAATTTGAGGGAACAAACCCGAGCGGTTCTTTTAAGGATAATGGGTTGACCGCTGCTTTTACTCATGCCAATATGCTCGGCATAAAAAAAGCAGTATGTGCATCAACGGGAAACACTTCTGCATCGCTTGCTGCTTACGCAAGAAATTCTGGAATTCTTCAAGGATTCATATTATTTGGAGAGGGAAGAATCGCCTACGGAAAACTGTCACAAGGTCTTGAATATGGTGCAACGACCATTCAAATTGAGGGTGATTTTGACGATGCAATGGCTATTGTACAAGAACTGGCAAGAAAAAAGGGTATATATATAATGAATTCGGTGAATCCATTCAGACTTGAAGGTCAAAAAACCATTATGTATCGCGTGCTGGAAGGATTAAATTGGCAGGCACCTGATTGGATTATTCTTCCGGCAGGAAATCTGGGGAATGGCTCTGCATTTGGCAAGGCATTTATGGAACTCTATGAACTCGAATTGATAAAAAAAATCCCGAGGATTGTTATGGTAAATTCAACCGGTGCTCCAACTCTTGAGATGTTGTACAATGAGAAAAAACTCCGCTGGAATAGTGGAATTGTCGATGATAAAATAATAGATAATTATTATAAATTTATGAAGGAAAATAATATTAAAGCTCGAACTGTTGCGAGTGCAATTGAAATAAATCACCCTGTAAATCTTAAAAAAGCTTTGAGAACATTGGAGTTTACCAATGGTTTGGTTAGAAAAGCAACGGATGAAGAGATTCTCGATGCAAAAGCCATTATTGGACTTAACGGTTTGTTTGGATGTGAACCTGCCTCTGCTGCGTCGGTTGCCGGCGCAAAATTATTGTATGAAGAAGGGCTTATCAATCATGATGATATTGTTGTCTGCATTGCTACTGGTCATCAGTTAAAAGACCCCGTGGCTACCGTTGGATATCATACGGAAGGTATTGATGAAGAAATTGATAAAAAATTTAAATCTTTTGGAATTAAAGAAAGAAAATTTGCAAATAAACCTTTGAAAGTTAGAAAGAATATCGATGAAGTTATTGATATAATTATAAAATAGAAAAAATTTTTATTAATAACCTCATCGCCTTTCTTATGCTTTTTATAGAAGATATATAATTTTAAATCCGTGTTTTTTAGAAAAAAATAAAGTATAAATAAATTATGATTTTAAAAGATAAAGTTGTACTTATTACTGGAAGTGCGAAGAGAATAGGAAGATGTATTGCATTGACACTTGCAAAAAGAGGGGCAAATATTATTGTAAACTACAATACTTCTCAAATAGAAGCAGAAAACGTTGTGAGTGAAATAAAAAATTTTGGCGTGGAATCAATTGCTGTTAAGGCAGATGTATCAAAAGCAGATGAAGTTGATTTGATGATTAAAAAAATATTGAATGAATTTGGAACGTTGCATATACTTGTTAACAATGCAGCGGTCTTTTTTAAGACACCTTTTGAAACGCTTTCTGAAAAAGATTGGGATATAAATTTAGACATAAATCTTAAAGGGACATTTCTTTGTTCAAGGTATGCTGCTGACGAGATGTTAAAAAGAAAAGAGGGTAAAATAATAAACATTGCGGATTGGAGTGGCATCAGACCATACAAAAATTATATTCCATATTGTGTATCAAAAGCAGGGGTTATTGCTTTAACTAAAGCACTTGCAAAAACTCTTGCTCCTTATATTCAGGTTAACTGCATACTTCCTGGTCCTATAATTCTCCCTGAGGATTTTAGCGAAGAGGAAAAACAGTCAATTATAAAATCAATCCCGCTAAAAAAAATCGGTTCCCCTGATGATATCGCTTCAACTGTTGTTTTTCTTATTGAAGGGTCTGATTTTATAACAGGTGGAATGTATGCCGTTGATGGTGGGAGGTTGATAAGTTAGGTTAATATATTTAAGAAAAATAAAAACTAATTTTCTCTGTTGATGGCAACACCAACAGAGAGCAGAAAAATAATTAATTGGACCTAAATGTACAAGGTTACAAAAGTAATTAATTTTAGTTATGGACATAGATTACTTAATTATTCAGGAAAATGCTGTAACCTACACGGACACAATGGAAAGGTTGAAATAGAAATTTTTTCGGAGAAACTGAATGATGTTGGAATGGTCGTCGATTTCATTGAGATAAAGAATAAAATTCAGAAATGGATTGATGATAATCTTGACCATAAAATGCTACTTTCAAAAGACGACCCAGTGGTGAAAATTCTAAAAGATAATAATGAAGACGTATATATAATGGATACAAATCCCACTGCAGAGGCAATCGCAAAACTAATTTATGATTTTGCTGTTTCAAAAAAATTTCCAGTTAAAGAAGTGAAACTGTGGGAAACAGAAACTTCGTTTGCAGTTTATAATGAAAAAAGTGAATAAAAAAAATTTTCCCGACAATGACGCTGTGTGTGTTCTTGTGAGCGGTGGTTTAGATAGTTCTGTTCTTTTATGTGAAATGGCTAATAAATATGAGGTCGTTTATCCAGTTTATGTCAAGAGTAACCTTTTATGGGAGAAAGCAGAAATTTACTGGCTTAGGAAGTTTTTGTATTTTTTAAAGAAAAAGTCCATTAAAAAGTTAAAAATAATCACGACAAATGTATTGGATATTTATAAAGAACACTGGAGTGTGACTGGAGAAAATGTTCCAAGAGAAACCGATAATGATTATAATGTTTATATTCCTGGCAGGAATATAATTTTACTTTCAAAAACCGCCGTTTTTTGTAGCATCAATAACATTCATACCATTGCGTTGGCTTTATTAAATACTAATCGTTTTCCGGACGCTACAAAAGATTTTTTTCGTCACATCCAGTATACCCTCAGTAAAGGTCTAAATTTCAAGTTTTCTATTATTACTCCTTTTTCAGAACTTTCCAAGTTAGATGTAATTAGATTTGGAGCCCATTTACCTTTGGAATATACATTTTCTTGCATAAAACCTTCTGGAATATGTCACTGTGGGATTTGTAGTAAATGCGGTGAAAGAAAAAGAGCATTTCAAGAATTAAACATAAAAGATAAAACTATATATAAAAATTAAAGGGGGGAATAATGCTTCCTATTAAAATATTTAAGAAAAGGCAGTTCGTATACAATGAAGGTGAAATTGCAAGGGAAATGTATATAATAATAAATGGCAGTGTGAAAATTATTAAAAATATAAAGAAAAATCCTGTTGAGATAGCGACTTTAGGAAAGGGTTCCTTTTTAGGAGAAGTAGCAATGTTTCGTAATGAAAATCACAGTGCCACCGCAATTGCACAGACCGAT
>CAZBIT010000034.1:0-11012 GCA_964491835.1 uncultured bacterium | reverse complement strand
GAAGCAGTAATAGGTTTTTTTGCACCATTTAGCCCGGAATTTAAATAATTTTTTCCAGTTTCATCGTATCCATAAACATCGAGGTCTTGATATTTTCTTGAATTACCTTCATAAACATTATTTGGAGCAATGTGATGATACATTCTCAAGGTATGACGTTCCAAATCGAATCCCGTTTTAATTTGATGATTGGGATTTATCTGGGAAGTAAAGTCACTTTTTAGCCCGTAATATGAAGATTCTCTGTGAAGAAAATCGCTAAAGAGGTTTCCTTCATCTTCTGGTGTTTCGGGGTCGTCTCCTAAATAAAATAACGTTTCATTGTCAAATTGCCTTCCAAGTATTTTTCTTCCATATTCATTAAGATTTTTAAAATGTTTCCCATCACCTCTGAATGATTCCGTATAAAAGTGATTAAATGAAACTATATAAAAGGAATTGGGACTTAACGCATGTGTAAGACGTATATAATATGAATTATTAATATCTTCTATTTTTGGAGCGTGTTCAAGGTCATACTTATAACTATGGACGTATATATCATAATTTTCTTTTGAACCGAGAGTTCCGAATTCCGCCTTTATCACGTCTGTGATATTTGCATTTAATTTTACCTGCCAGTTAGAACCACTGCTTGAATTATGAGGAAGTCTTCCCTCGGCAGTTGCTCTCGGGAATCTATCACCAATATTTCTTGTTTCTCCTGAAACAAAGAAAAGAAATCGTTCATTATTTTTTACGACCGGACCACTCAAAGACAGAGAATAAACATTATAACCATAAGAATCTGTTCCAATCCAATCGCCGGCAAATCCATCAGAAATTGCTTCAAAAGAACCTTGATAATCTTTTGTGCCGCCTTTTGTAATAACATTAACAACGCCGGACATTATTTTGCCATATTCAGCGTTAAATCCACCTGTAACGATTGACACCTGGTCAATTGCATTGTTATTTATAACAGTTGTTGAAACGCCCGTCAACGGGTCTTGTTGGGAAAATCCATCAACAAAATATGCGGTTTCGTTCGTTCTCCCACCCCTAATTGACATAAGTCCCCCACCATATTCGACGACACCGCTTTGTAAAGTAACAATACGCTGATAGCCACGAGTAGGAAGATTTTTTATTTCTTCATCCGTTATAATTTTTATAGAAGCGGTCTGGTCTTTTTGGACAAGTGGCATCGTTGCCCTTACTACAACAACTTCACCTTCTATTGCAGAAATTTCCAATTCAAGATTCAACTCAGAAGTAATATCGGGAAATATTTTAAAATCATTTACATTTATCTTCTTATATCCAATCATTGAGGCAGTTACAATATAACTTCCAGCGGGAATATTTATTACGAAATATTTTCCATCCTTATCCGTAGCGGCACCAAGTTTAGTTCCTTCTATGACAATATTTACTCCGGGAAGCCCTTCTCCCGTTGATTTATCTTTCACAGTTCCAATGATTTTACCCGTTATCCCAGAATAAACCTTAATTGGGCAAAATAACAGAATGATAATAACGACTTTTAATACTTCAGTAAATTTCCGACTCATACCTTATTCATTCGAGCAAATATCTTATTTTAAAAAAGTTAGTTTTTTAATGTTCATAAAATTTTTAGTTTTTAATTCATAAAAATATATCCCGCTTGGCATTATCATACCTCTGTCATTCTTTCCATCCCAAACAATCGTGTGTCTCCCGGCACTGAATTGTTCATTTTTTAACGTTCTAATCTCCTGCCCAAGAGTATTGTAAATCTTAATAACTACAAATTCATTTTGGGGAAGGTCAAAAATAATCTTTGTTGACGCATTAAACGGATTGGGATAATTCTGGAAAAGTTCATATTTTTCAGGAACGTAGAATTTCTCACTATTTTCCGCAATAAACGTAATAACGTCAAATTTGTCTTTTGCAATTTTTGAAATCTTTACCTCATCGATATTACCATAAAAATTGGAAAGCCAGACGTAATCAATAATTCGAGCATCTTTACCAATGATTACATTATAATCATTTGAAACGTCCAGAATGTTAGAAAATTCAGTTTGGTCAACGAGTGAATTATCTAAGAACAATTTCACTTTACTTTCTTTGGCATCCCTGACAAGTGCAATATGGTGCCACTCGGAATCGAGCCCGTTGTTAGTTGAAGTATAAGCATACACTCCACTTTTTGATTCAACGTATCCCTCAATTTTCTTTGAATCTGACGAATATCCTATATACCATTTTCCCTTTGTTTTTCTTCTATAACCCTGGGTAATAAAAACCATATCTTTATTTTGGTATCCATCTTTTAGTTTATACCAAATTTCAATAGTAAAACTCTCATTTGATTTACCTATTTTTACATTACCTGCTTCTACTGCACTAAACCTTCCGTCAAAAGAAAGTGCCTTTCCAAACCTTCCATCATCAATCCACGAAGAACTTATTACGTTTCCATCTTTGTTATCGGATGTCTCGTCATAAATAGCATCTCCTTTGCCTTCGTTAAAATGCCATAAAATAACGGAATTCGTGTCAGCGATGCCTTCCCCTTCAAGAGGTGGAGATACATTTGCAGGGTTACTTAAATTTCCCTCTTTTCCATCGATATCGACTGCGGATATTTTATAAAAATAAACTGAGCCTTTTTGAAAACCATAGTCAAGAAACGTCGTTTTCGGATGTTCGGACGTTCCTATCGAATTTTGTTCAGAGGAGATAAAATTGATGTCAGAATCCCGATAAATTTTATAATATGAAACGTCCCATTCATTATTTGGAGACCAATTGAGTTCAACTTTTGACCTATCGGCAAATGCGACAAGATTCTGCGGAGCGATTGGAGGAATTTCTCTGACGTCAACGGTCGTTTTTACTCGAATCATCATATTATAACCAGCAAGGGATTGTTTTGTCGTATCATTTTCCATAATTTCGTAAATTGCAAGTTCGTTTAAAGGATACCATCCAGCAGTAATGGAAGATGGACCAAAAAGTGCAAACGTTTTATTTTCATCTGGAATAGAATTATCCATACCAATATAAATAGAACCCAATCCCGACTGGACTACTCCAGCATAGAAACTTCCTTTAAAATTTGTAAGTATATTTTGATATGGTGTTAAATCAACAGTCATCCACATTTCCTGCCCCATTGAAGGCGGTGTTACTATTATTGGATTAATCATATCCTGTCCTGGCGTGTCATTAAATCCTCTATCGTTCCATATATGAAATTCAAAGTTGTCTTGATTCTCTGAATATATATATAATTTGGCACTTAATAATTTAACTGCAGGAGTAGGAGGAGTAAATTTTACAGCCCAGCCATATCCGGGAGCATTATCTCCGAATCCCAGAAAATATGCTTCACCAGAAAAAGGATCAGGCGTCCCATCGTCATAACTCATTTCCTGAACAAGTAAACTCTGAACCGCTTTTCCTTCATAAGAATATGTTGTTTCAATATAAGATGTGTTCGCAATCACAAAAACAACCTTAAATATTGAAACTCCAAATTCATCTTCAGTGAATACACTCCCGGGCTGGACATCCTTTGTTCTAACGAAATTGTTTCCATATTCAATTGCTTTTATAACAAGTTTATCACCGACAAATTCAACTTTTAAAGAATCTGCAGATGAAAACTGAACATACTTGTAGGCATATCCTTTAAGTTCAACATTCCCTTTTTTTACAGGATAACTAAAATTGTCATCGTGAAGCAATGATTTTATAGTTTTATGTTCATTAAGATAGCCATATTTTTCGTTGATATTTCTGTCATTTATATAATTTGCCATCGCCCAATTGACCAGAACATCTTGAAATGTTTCTTTTGCGTTCACACTTCTCAAAGCATCATTTATTCCATCTGTTCCTTTTCTTTGTGACTGAAGAAGGTTTTTTATGAAATTATCGTTATACTGTTCCCATAGATAAAAAGTAAATAAACCAACCTTATGATAGTCCTTAATAACTTCGTCATTGATGATACCTTCGAGGTCGGCAATGATTTCCGTTAAATCCCTGTTGGTATTGGCAAGATAATCGGACACATTATCGACACCAAAACCGCATAAATACTGTGCATATACAGAGAGACCTTCATTTATCCAATTCTCTTCATCTTTATCATAATTATAATGAATAAGATGCTGTAATTCGTGTGAGGTTGTTTCTTTTGCCGATTCTGTATTGTAATTATTGTTACCTCGATATATCGTTGGATAGGAATCGATGTAGATTATGTCTCTTTTATTACTTGAATTATTGTTAAGTATTTGGTCAATGGGAGAAAAATATCCAGCCATAAATGCTCCTCCAGACCAGCCATCATGTATGTCAAGTATTAAAATATCAATTCTGTCATCGCCATCTATATTTGGTGGAGACCCTAAGTATTTTTCCTCAAGTGAAATTATACCTGATAATGAATCTCTGGAATGTAGAGTAGAAACTTCTAAAGCATTTATCAAAGATTGCACAACCGACTCTGATATGTGATTATTTTCTATCTCTTTTTTTTCAACCCAAACATTAACAATTTTCCCTTTACCTCTTAATTCAGCATTGACAGTATAAAACGTTCTCTCACTCATATCGAAAGCAAAAAATCGAGTTGAATCCCCAATAGAAAAAAAACTCTTTTCCGCAATTACTTTCCTGAAAGTTCTCATTTCTTCATATATCTCCGGGTGAAGTAAAAGCGTATTTATTTCAACTTCTTTTATAAATTCGGTATTGGATACTAAAGGTGTGCCACAATAAGAGCGAAAGGATTTTTCCTTTTCTATCAATTCATTACCATTAAGTTCTTTTATTCTTTGATAAGAAAGGACCTTTTCAGGCACGAAAAAATGAATGATTAGTATAAACAAAAAAGAATATTTTGAAATTTTTGCAATCATATCAATAAAATTTACAAAATGATAACATTTTTTAATTTATAATTTATTTACTTTATTGTCAACTATAATTTGCCAGCCCCAAATTATTTTACTTGTATTTTATAAAACTAATATTTAATTTACAATATTGAAATTATAGATATTGATAAGGAGAAACTTGATGAAGAATAAAAAATTGTATTTTATCATACTAATGATATTATTCTTTATATCAATATTATCACTTGGAACGAAAGTATTTGGTCTTTTTCCTGAAACGGATGTTTTTACAAAAATGAGAGTTTTCACTGAGGTATTAAATAATATAAAAGATTTTTATGTTGATGAAAAAAATCCTAATGATTTAATAGACAACGCAATTCGTGGGATGATAAAAGAATTAGACCCCCACACTGTCATTTTGCCTCCAGAAAGGTCACAATTAATGGATGATCAATTTCAAGGTTTCGGTGGCATAGGAATATGGTTTAATATTGTTGACGAAAAAATTACAATAATGGATGTATTTAAAAATGGGCCCTGTGATAAACTTGGTCTGATGCGAGGAGACCAAATTATTAAAATAAATGGTGAATCTGTAATTGGAATCAAGCGAGATGATGTTGCCCCAAAACTTAAAGGAGCACCGAATACAAGTGTTGAAGTATATGTTGAAAGACCAGGATGGTCTGAACCAAAGAAATTTACAATTATTAGAGAAGACATTCAACCTGAATCTGTCATTCACAGTTTTATGCTTACCGATGAAATCGGTTATATTGGAATGGATAAATTTTCGCGGACAACTGTAGAAGAATTGGATAATGCCTTGAAGGAACTTGAAGGTAAAAATGTGAAAAAATTAATATTGGATTTACGAGAAAATCCAGGCGGGTATCTTCCAGTTTCAGTTGGTGTTGCTGATATTTTCTTACCCGGTGGCAAAAAAATCGTATATACAAAGGGTAGAACAAGCGATTCTATGAAAGAGTATTATTCAACTGATAATGATAACCATCCGTTTTTACCTATGATTATACTAATCGATGAAGGTAGTGCAAGTGCATCGGAAATCGTATCGGGTGCGTTACAGGACTGGGATAGAGCATTAATCATTGGCACAACTTCTTTTGGAAAAGCATTGGTTCAAACCCCTTTTAAACTACGTGATGAATCAAGATTACTTCTAACTACTGCACGATACTACACTCCTGCTGGCAGGTTGATACAGAAAAGTTATGAAGGAAAAACGTCGGAACAATATTATAGGGATGCTCGCGAAACGAAATCAATAAAAGATTTGGGTAAGTCAGTTCCTGACAGTTTAACATTTAAAACTAATAGTGGAAGGGTTGTATATGGAGGCGGAGGAATTATTCCAGACATAATTATTGAGGAAACGCCTTATATTGATTCCACAGCGGGAAAATTATTCAACAATTTAGATTCTTATGCTTTTCCTTTTGGGCTTGGGTTTACGTTTTTAAATGAATATGCTGAAAAGCATAGTGAGTTAAGAAAAAACAGTGAACAATTCATAAAAAGTTTTCAAATAAACAATAACATAATTGATGAATTTAAATCATACCTTAAAAAAAAGGGAATCGAAATTAACGAAGAAGAATTTAATAAAAATCTTGACGACGTTAAATTTCTGATGAAATGTGAACTTGCCCATCAATTATGGGGAGTTAATGAATTCTGGCAGGTATTTGTTCAAAGAGACACTCAATTGAAACAGGCAATAACTCATTTTAAAGAAGCGGAACAATTAATTAACAAAAATTATAGTAGTTATATAAAAAAATAAATTAAAATATATTTAATGATTTTTTTCCCAAAATTTCAAGAAATACTTGACAATATTTAAATATATTTTTAAGTAAATACAATTAATATAACCTGTAAATTACTCATACTTATTTTTTCAATAGTTTAATTACAATTCTTCCATATCCCCATTCGGAAAATTTATGCAAAAGTCATATCATCATCAAAAATTTACTAATCATATTAAGAAATGAATATTTATGTAAAATTAACTGAACTATAGTAAATCTATTGAATATAGTTATAATCAAAGTAACAGAGTATTGTTATGCTGTCCTGAGTACTCAGGAGGCAGCATCTAAATTAATAATAAATAATAGATTTTGATCTCGAAACCTTGGGACGGAACGACACGGAATGGACTTCACCTAATTTCATTAACTTTAAAATAATGTTAAAATTTTTTAGTATGGCAAGTTTTTTAAATTTTGTCATAGTTTTGTTTATTTTCATCCAATTTTTTTGTGGATGTAATACAGTTGGTCCTAATTTTGAATATTAATTGCAAATATAATTTTCTTGATTTTTTTAATTAAAGATATATATTTATAAAACTAAAAATATAAAATTGAAAAGGTGGATAATATACATTAAATATTAACTTTAAAATGGAGTGATAAAATGGCAAAAAAACGAGTATATTTTTTTGGTGGAAGAAAAGCAGAGGGAAATGCTACGATGAAGAATCTGCTTGGTGGCAAAGGTTCAAATCTCGCAGAGATGACTAACATCGGTGTACCTGTTCCTGCAGGATTTACGATTACGACAGAGGTATGTACGGATTATTATAAATTGGGGAAAAAACTTCCTGTGGGTCTAAAAGAAGATGTTCTTAAAAATTTAAATAAGGTTGAGAAAACGATGGGAGGAAAGTTTGGGGACGGAAATATTCCTCTCCTTGTATCGGTAAGGTCGGGTGCGAGAGTTTCAATGCCCGGAATGATGGATACGGTTCTTAATATCGGGCTTAATGAAAAGACCATTAGAGGTTTGATTGCTCAGACAGGCGATGGAAGGTTCTGTTATGATAGTTATCGGCGACTTATGCAGATGTATGGTAGTGTTGTTATGGGTGTTTCACATGAGAAATTTGAAGAAAAACTGAATGAGGTTAAAGGGAAACAGGGTGCAAAATATGATGCAGAACTTACAGTTGAGAGTTTAAAGGAGTTGATAGAAAAATATAAAACTCTTATTAAATCTGAAGCAGGAAGGCCATTTCCTGATGATGCTTTGAAACAATTGTGGGGGGCAATTGGTGCTGTATTTGAATCATGGGATACAAAAAGAGCCATCGAATATAGGAGAATAAATAACATACCAGGTAATTGGGGAACGGCGGTAAATGTTCAGGCGATGGTTTTTGGGAATATGGGTGAGACAAGTGCAACGGGTGTTGCTTTTACAAGAAACCCATCGACTGGTGATAACAAATTCTATGGTGAATATCTTATAAATGCACAAGGAGAAGATGTTGTTGCAGGAATAAGAACCCCTCAGCCAATTTCAGAAGAACAAAAAACGGATTCTAATATGATTTCGCTTGAAGAGGCAATGCCTAAGGTTTATAAGCAATTGTTTAATGTTCAAAGAAAACTTGAAAAGCATTATAGAGATATGCAGGACATAGAATTCACGATTCAAAAAGATAAATTATGGATGCTTCAAACCCGTTTGGGAAAAAGAACTGCTGCATCTGCCGTTAAAATTGCGGTTGATATGGTAAAGGAAGGATTAATAACAAAGGAAGAAGCAGTTTTAAGGGTTCAACCTTCACAACTTGACCAATTGCTTCATCCGATGATAGACCCTAATGAAAAGGTAAATGTTCTTGCAGTTGGTCTTCCAGCATCACCGGGTGCTGCAACTGGTAAAGTAGTATTTACTGCGGATGATGCAGTAGAAAAGTCAAAGGAATGGGGAAAGGTTATATTAGTGAGGGCAGAAACCTCCCCTGAAGACATACACGGAATGAATGTTGCTCAAGCAATTCTAACTCAGAGGGGTGGAATGACCTCGCATGCTGCTGTTGTTGCAAGAGGAATGGGGAAATGCTGCGTTGCTGGATGCGGTGCACTTCAAATTGATTATAA
Source organism: uncultured bacterium (assembly GCA_964491835.1). Classification (GTDB taxonomy): domain Bacteria; phylum SM23-31; class SM23-31; order JAUVVT01; family JAUVVT01; genus CAZBIT01. The sequence goes on along the minus strand of CAZBIT010000034.1, from coordinate 2,206 downwards.
AAAGAAACAATTTATCGCAAATGGGAAAGTAATAAAGGAAGGTGATTTTATAACCTTGGATGGAAGCACAGGTCGTGTAATTGAAGGAGAAGTAAAGACAGTTGATCCAAAACTTACTGGAGATTTCGGAACGTTGATGAAATGGGCAGATAAATTCAAAAAAATTGGCGTTTACACTAATGCTGATACGCCATATGATTCAAAAGTTGCAAAGGATTTCGGAGCCGAAGGTATTGGGCTTTGCAGAACGGAACATATGTTTTTTGAGGGAGATAGAATAGATGCAATGAGGGAAATGATCCTTGCAGAAGATGAAGCATCACGGAGAAAGGCATTGGAAAAGATTTTACCGATGCAGAGAAAAGATTTTGAAGGAATCTTTAGAGTAATGAATGGTTTGCCTGTAACAATTAGAACTCTTGACCCACCATTGCATGAATTTTTACCCCATACGGATGAAGAAATAAGAGAACTTTCAGGTAAAATTGGTGTTCCGGAGGAAAAATTAAAAGCAAAAGCAGAATTTCTACACGAACTTAATCCTATGCTTGGACATCGTGGTTGTAGATTAGGGATTGTCTATCCAGAAATAACCGAGATGCAAGCACGAGCGATATTTGAAGCAGCGGTTAATATAAAAAATGAAGGTGTAAAAGTTCATCCAGAAATTATGATTCCGCTTGTCGGTCACATTAATGAATTAAAGCGTCAAAGAGAAATCGTCGATAGAGTTGCAAAAGAAGTTATGAAAAAAAGCGGCAAAAAGATTAATTATTTGGTTGGAACTATGATTGAACTTCCTCGTGCAGCGCTTACCGCTGACCAGATTGCAATAGAAGCCGAATTTTTCTCTTTCGGGACAAATGACCTTACTCAAACGACGTTTGGTCTCTCAAGGGATGATGCAGGAGGGTTTTTGCCATTTTATAAAGAAAATGGAATTCTTCTGACTGACCCATTTATGACCGTTGATGTAGAAGGGGTGGGGCAATTAATGAAAATAGGTGTGGAAAGAGGGAGGAAAACCAGGAAAGATTTAATTATTGGAATATGTGGGGAACATGGTGGTGACCCCGCAACCGTAATGTTCTGTCATGATATTGGTCTTGATTATGTGAGTTGTTCTCCCTATAGAGTTCCAATTGCTCGACTTGCTGCTGCTCATGCTGCGTTAAAACATTTAAAGAAGGAAACAAAAGGCGAAGCGTAAATAAATTTTAATAAGTTTGGTTGGATTTGGAAAGTTAAATTCTTACTTTTTTAAATTAATTACAGAATTTTGGTAAATTTTAATTTTTATGATTTTTTATAATTTACCTAAAAAGGAAAAAATAGAATTAATGTCATTCCCGTGCAAACGGGAGTCTATGCAATTAACTTAATTAATAAATACTTATGGATTCCTGCTTTCGCAGGAATGACATTTCCTTTTTTTTACACTGATTTGAAGTTAACAGAATTTACCAAAGAATTTACATAAATTATTGATATTAGTAGGGGAATTATCCGATTATATTACGTAAGGGAAATATTATGTAAAATTGAAATTTTTATTGCATTTAAAAGGATTTTTATTTATAATAAAGTTAAAGTTAAGCAAACCAACCTTTAAAGCATTTTATTTAAAAGGAGGGAAAACATAAATCTATTGGATTAAGTTTAATGAAATTTTTTATACAATTTGATTGTTTAAATTTATTGATATGATTTGATAATTTTTTTAAATAAACGTATATTAAGAAAATAGATTTATGTTTCCGATGTTAATAGTGCTTTAATTAAATATGGTTTGCATTTTTTATTTTGGAGAGAACAATGATTAGAAAAATTATAATTTTTATAGTGATACTTATAATTACAGCATATTATGGTTCATTTTGTCAGATTATAGATTACAAAGAATTTGACCCTAAAAAAAAGGATTGGGAACTCTATATAACATTCTCGACTACTGGAGGTGGAATGGGTGGAAAGGTAAAGTGGGGGGATAGAGAAAACGTTCAGCGTTTTTTCTCCTTCGAGGTTGGTGGAGTAAGGGGTGCAAATGAGTATACTCTTGTATATTATGATCCATATTCTGGATACCCTTATTCAGAAAAAGTTAATCAAGAAAGATATATGATTCTTATTCCTTTATATTATGGCATTCAAAAGAGAATGTTAAAAGACGCAATAGAAGATAATTTTCGCCCGTTTCTTGATTTAG
>CAZBIT010000033.1:0-11039 GCA_964491835.1 uncultured bacterium | reverse complement strand
ATGTTGAAGGACTCCATACGACTGCGTTAGGTCAATCTATTCATCACGACGACTCAGAAAAAAAGGAAATTGATGTTCAACACAAACATTGATTATTACACTTAAAATTAAATTAATAATCCAAAAAGAGAATAGAAGATTATGGTAATTCAGAATTTAATGAAAGTACTTGAAATATGAACAATTCAAACTTTTAATATTTATTAATTATTTTTAAAAATATAAAAAATATTTTTTAAAAAACTTGACATTCATTAATTTTATTATTATTTTTACAAGAAAATATTTACTTACAAAAAAGGAGTAAGATATGAATAAAGGCGAATTAGTAGCAGAAGTAGCAAAAAAGGCAGGTTTAACAAAAAAAGATGCCGCCTGTGCAGTAGATGCGATTCTCGATACTATTAAAAAGAACGTCAAAAAAAGTGTAACCCTCGTGGGATTTGGAACTTTTAAAGTCGTAAGGAGAAAAGCAAGAACTGGTGTAAACCCAAGGACAGGCGAAAAAATTAAGATACCCGCAAAGAACGTAGTAAAATTCAAAGCAGGCAAAGGTTTTTAATTTATCTCTCTGGAATTATATCCAGAAAAAATCTTTATAGAAAAATCCCAATTCATATTCACATTCTTAGCATACATAGAATTTGTTAATTGAAGAAAAATATTTTTACTCATAGAATTTTATCATTCATTGTGAGTAATCTTGTTATTTTCCTAAAGGATATTAAAGTATTAGACCATGTGTTTCAGAAAATATAACTATCTTTCAGATTTATATTCCCGTTATTTGAAGAATTTTTTAAAAAATCTGTATCATTAGTTTATCCAATAGTTATTATATTCCAAAAACAATTATATTAAACTACTTTATCTTTAATAAATCTTGAAATTCTTACCCTATTTTCTAAGATTTGTTGATAATAATTATTCAACAAATCTTTTTATTTTATATAAAAACATTTAAGAAAATCTTGATGATTACATTTATTATAAAACTAAAGAGGAAGTTATATGAAAAAGAAATTATTTTCCATTCTTTTTAACGTTTTATTCATATTTTTTTGTCTGTATAACAATGATTTTTGTGCACTAAAGGTGGGGTGTGCAAAAGTAAATATAACTCCACCAGTTGGGATTTGGCTTTCTGGTTACGATTCCCGCAATAAGCCAAGCGATAATATTGCTGATGATTTATATGCAAAAGCACTTATCCTTAATGATGAAAATACAACGATAGTCATAGTATCAACCGATTTATTATGGGTTCCCTCAGAAATTACCAATCAAATCAGGCAGAACGTAAAAGAAAAAATGGGTATCCCAGAAAAAGATATTCTAATTTGTTCTACGCACACACACTTTGGACCAAAAATATTTACCAAAGAACTGATTGGGTCCAAAGCACCTGCATCAGAAATTGATAAATCTTACGTTCAAACTCTTATAAAAAAGATTACAGGTTCAATATTTATTGCATATAATAATCTAAGAGAAGCAAAACTTGGAGCAATAAAAGGTGAAATCCCCGAAATAATTTACAATAGACGGACAAAAAAATCAGATGGTTCATTAGTAATGACTTATACTCTTCCTTCAAAAGAACCAGACTTAACTTTTGGTCCAATCGACCCTGAATTATGTGTAATTCGAGTTGAAGACACAAACGGAGAGATTGTTGCTTCAATTGTGAATTTTGCCTGTCATCCTGTTAGTGGAAGCACTTATTCTGATTGGTTTTATTCTATTTCAGCAGATTACCCAAAATACGCTATGGATGTCGTTGAACAAATGGAGGGGGGTATTTGCCTTTTCACATTAGGCACAGCCGGGGATATGGTCCCAATAGAGAGAGGCAAAAAACCACGTATGCAGATTGGCAAAGCCATTGGTGGAGAGGCACTGAGAAAACTTCAACGTGTTCCAACACATAGTGACGTAATTTTAAAGTCGCTTGTTAAAACTATAAATCTCCCTATCAAGAAGGACCTTTCAAATGATAGGATTATAGACGTTGACAAGACAAAAAATTACTTAATAACTGAGATTCAAACTTTGAAAATTGGAGACATTTACATTTTGGGATTACCCGGAGAGATACTCGTTGAAATTGGCTTGGAGATTAAGAAAAGAGCAGGAATTGAAAAATTATTTATTTTTTCTTTAAGTAATGATGCGATTGGATATGTATGTCATAATACCGCTTATGATGAAGGTGGATATGAGCCAACTAATGGAACAAATTTAGCACAGGGTGCCGGTGAAATTATAATTGAAGAATCTTTAAATATTTTAAAGGAAATACAATAATTTTGAATTTATTATATATTTAAAATTTAACTGGCAAATAATTTTTAAAATTCTTTCATATTCCATTTCTTTAATCAATGATGGAAAAAAGCGATTTCACCTTTTTAGTGCCTCCATTTTTGTTATGTTTTATATTTATAAATTATATTTAATGTAACAAATTAGAGGCGCTTTTTTTATCACTTTTTTTATGCTATCGCAATTTTCAGGAATCAAAGTAATTAGAAATATTTTGAAAGATTCTTTTATATTTGATATGTCTTATAAAATGTAACGTTTAATCTATTTCATTCGTTTTATAATTAGTAGATTATCAATATCTGAAAACAAATATTAGTATGTGAATGGGAAAAAAACTATTTGTTCTGACTATAATAATTAAACTCTTTATATTTACTATCTCATCGTCAACAATTCTTTCTGCAAAGCCCATAAATGAAGAAGGCGAAATTCTGTATCCCCCAGTGGCTTATTCACCTCCTAAAATCGATGGCATTCTGGATGATGAAATCTGGAAAAACTCACCTTTAGAAAAAGATTTCATAACCTATAATCCACTTTATGGTGAGATTCTTCCGCAAAAGACACAAGTATGGATTGCCTATGACAGTAAAAATCTTTACTTTGCCTTTATGTGTTATGATACAGAGCCACAAAAAATCAAGACCTCGATTACAAAAAGAGATAATACTTTTTTTGATGATTGGGTAGGACTGTCCCTTGATGCATTAGGGAACAAACAGACCTCATACGACCTTTTTGTCAACCCGAATGGTATTCAGGCAGATATACTGAACTCTGCTGTCGGCGGTGAAAATTTGTCTGCGGACTTTGTCTGGGAAAGCGCTGGCAGAGTTACCAATGAAGGATATCAGGTCGAAATACGAATTCCACTGAGAAGCATCCGTTTTAAGAACAGTAAAGAAGTCAAAATGGGAATCCTCTTCTGGAGAAGTATCAGCCGTCTGGGAATGAGCGGCTCCTGGCCTGATTTGCCGCCGGGTCAGGGATTTTTCACCCGGCAAGCGACTGTAATCTATAGAGACCTCAAGAGTCCTCTTATTCTGGAGATGCTTCCGAGCACAACATTTGGCGCCAGCAGTGAGAGAGTCAATCCTAAGGAATGGGACAAAGACGATAGTTTCAAAGATATTGGAATTGGATTAAAATACGGAATCACATCCTCTATAATAACGGATATAACAATAAATCCTGATTTCAGCCAGGTGGAAAGCGATGCCTTTCAGGTCGAAGTCAACCAGCGATACCCAATATTCTACAGTGAAAAACGGCCCTTTTTTATGGAAGGTACGGATATTTTTGATTTTTCTACTCCATCCAATTATTTTTACTCTGCAGTTCATACACGAAGGATTGTTGACCCCCTCTGGGGTACAAAACTAACAGGGACGGTAGGGAAAACATCCTTTGGCATCATTACCGCTGGGGATGAATCACCTGGTCGGGAATTTGAAGAAGATAAAAATCCCAATGAAGGGAAAAATGCCTACTTCACAATATTTAGGGGGAAACGAAGTTTAAGTCAGGATAATTTTATTGGAGGTATTTACAGCGGACGAGAATTTGCAAGCGGGTATAATCGGGTTGCAGGAGCAGATTTTGGATATAGATTTCTTAAAAATCATCAGATTTTAACATCCTTTCTCCAGAGTATTTCCAGAGAATCCGAAGAAGAAGCCAATATAAAAAGTCCTAATTTTAACTTCGTTTATACATACGATACCAAACCCTTATTTATCGGTGGTCTTTTTAATCACATCGGTAAAGATTTTAGGATGGATTCTGCTTTTCTGAGACGCACAGGCATTAATGATATGGGGGGACAAATTAATATAAATTTTTACCCCAACCCAAAAAAACTCCCGTGGCTTAAGCGAATAACCTCCTTTGTTGCTTATAAATATCTCCATGACCTCGATACAAAAATGGATGATACGGATTTACATTTTGGTCAGGACTTCATTTTTACAAAACATGGTTCATTGGAAATTACTTACACTCGAAATAGTGAGAGTTGGAAAAACCAAACTTTCAACCTTGCAGAATATAATCTGAACGGGGGAGTTCAGATTACCAAATGGCTTAGTTTGGTTGGAGAATTTGGCAAAGGCGGAAAGATAAACTACGATGCTGACCCACCATACAAAGGTGATGGTTATGGAGCCAACTTCTCCTTCACGCTCCAGCCAAATACAAAACTCAATCTTTCTTTTGATTTTAATTATAATGATCTCTATAAAGACAAAGAAAAAATCTATGACGTAAACATCATAAATTCCCGAACCACTTACCAGTTTAACAAATATTTCTTCATAAGAGGCGTTTTGCAATATGACAGTTATCAGAAAAGAATGCTCTTGGACTTTCTATCTTCATTCACATTTATTCCGGGTACGGTTCTACATCTTGGATATGGTGGTCTCTATGAAAATAGAAAATGGCAGGACAATGAATGGCAGTATAAACAGGGTGATTTACTTAATATAAAGCGCAGTTTTTTCTTTAAAGCAAGTTATCTGTGGCGTTTTTAGTTTTTTGTTTATCAGATTGCTCCTCCACTTAGGAATATAGTTTCACCTGTTATATAATTTGACAAGTCGGAAGCAAGGAAAAGTGCAACATCGGCAACATCTCTTGGTTCGGCTATTCTGCCCAAAGGAATTGTTTTTAGTATTTCTTCGGCTCTATTTTCTTTATACATATATTCTTTAGTCATATCAGATTCAACCCATGCGGGTGCGATGCAGTTAACGTTAATGTTGTATTTGCCGACTTCCATAGCAACAGAGCGTGTGAATCCAATTAAAGCAGATTTTGAAGCAACGTATGCCGATGAACCTGCTTCCCCTTTTCTTGCAGACCTTGAAGAAATGTTAATTATCTTCCCACTTCTCTGTTTCTTCATACAGGGAATTACCACATTACAGCAATTAAACGCACTATCAAGATTGGTTTTTATTATTAAACGCCAGTGGTTATAATCAATTTCACCAACGAATCCTTGTTTCCAGATACCAGCATTATTGACAAGTATGTCAATACTTTCAAACTCACTTATAACTTTATCAATCATCTCTTTTGAGATTTGTGGATTAGAAACATCACCTTTATAAGAAATTGCCTTTACGTTATAAAATCTCAGAGATTCAAGAACATCTTGAGCAGATTGGTCGTCCTTCAGATAATTAATCAATATATTACAACCATATTCTGCCAATCTTAATGCAATTGCCCTTCCAATTCCTCTTGAACCACCTGTAATTATCGCATTCTTACCCAATAAATCTATCTCATCAGTTTTCATAGATATTACCTAAAATATTTTTTATGAAAAATTTTTAATTCAAAAATATTTTGGAACTATAAAATCTTTTAATTAATTATTATATATAATGATATCTAATATAAAAATAAAAATATTTGATTACAATCAATTTAAAATAATTATTACCCAAAAATTGCGATAGGATTTTTAATAACATAAATAAATAATATATTGTCTGAATTAATTTGGTGATATAATATTATGAATTTTTTCATTGTTGGTAATAACATTATGGTAGAGACGTTGCATGCAACGTCTCTACCACATAAATGCGTCTCTATTATAATTTACTTTCTATCGCAATTTTAGGATAATTAAAATTGTTTTTATAAATCATCTTAATCATCCCATCTTTCAAAATAATTGCATTTATATTTATATTTTTATATATTTAGGAATTAAAAAATATGGAGAAAATGATGGACAGACGTGAATTTCTGAAACTGACAGCAAGAGCAGGTTCTGGAATAGTTGCTACAGGTGGAATTGGATTGTGGCTTGCATCAAGGTCAGAAAAACCAACACCTAAGGTGGAAATTAGTGAAAGTATGGATTTTAGAATCCCAGCAAGTCCTGATTTGCCGGAATTAGCGTCTGCCAAAGGAGATTCACCCGCACAATTAACCCAAACAGTCATTAACGCTTTAGGAGGCATAAATCGGTTTATATCCAAAGGAGACATTGTCGTCATTAAACCAAACATTGGATGGGATAGAATTCCCCAACAAGCAGCAAATACAAACCCGGACGTCGTGAAAAAGACAGTTGAATTATGTTACAGTGCTGGGGCAAAAAAGGTAATCGTTACCGATGTCTCTTGTAATGACCCAAGAAGGTGTTTTGCGAGAAGTGGTATAGCAATCTCGGCAGAAGAAGCAGGTGCGGAAGTGCAACTTCCTGAAGATAGAAAATTTAGAAGAGTTAATATGGGTGGTGTCGTTTTGAAAAACTGGCCAATTTACACTCAATTCTTGGAAGCGGATAAAGTAATAAACATTCCAATATTAAAACATCACAATCTAACCAGATTAACGATTGGAATGAAAAACTGGTATGGAATTATAGGGGGAATTAGAAGTCAATTACATCAGGATATACACAACAGCATTGCAGACCTTGCACAATTCATAAGACCTACACTTGTTATTCTCGATGCGTTCAGAGTTATTTTTACCAATGGTCCACAAGGAGGAAGTCCAAAGGACGTGAAAAATTTGAATATCATTGCTGCAGGAACAGACCAAGTCGCCATTGACGCTTATGGAGCATTCATATTTGGAATAAATCCTGAAGAATTACAATTTATAAAAATTGCAAACCAGCGTGGTATCGGAAAAATGAACATCAATGAAATTAACATAAAAAATTTAGTAGTTTAACTTTTTCTTTTTACTGAATCAAAAATATGACCATAAGAACATTCAGGAATTTACGAAGAATTTCACAAGCATTATTCCTAATATTATTTATTTTTCTGTTATTTAAAACAGAATTCAGGGGAACGTTTGACAAAAATGCTCAGGAGAAAATCAGATTATCTTATCCCGTGCGTATTTTCCTCGATATAGACCCATTAGCAGCGGTTTCTACTGCTATTTCTACGCATTCATTATATAAACCAATTGTTTGGTCTCTTATCATCATAATATCTACGATACTGCTTGGGAGATTTTTCTGTGGTTGGATATGCCCCCTTGGAACATTGAATCACATCTTTAGTTCTTTAAAATCCCGCAAAAACACAGAAAAAATTATAAATTCCAATAGATACAAAAAATGGCAGAGTGTGAAGTTTTATATTCTTTTTGGAATGCTTGCTTCCGCAGTTTTCACATCATTACAAACAGGGCTCTTAGACCCAATATCATTCACTATTAGATCCTTGGCAACATCGGTTATTCCCGGTCTTAACTATGTTATGAGGTATATTCTTGACATAATGTATGAGACAGATAATTCTTTACTAAAATCCATTTCAGACCTTGGATACTCTATTTTTGGAAACAACCTTTTTACGTTTAAACAACTTTTCTTTCACAACAGTTTTATTATCGGAACGATATTTATTACCATATTAATTTTTAACAGACTTATAACAAGATTCTGGTGCAGAGGAATATGCCCACTTGGTGCATTGTTAGGAATTTTTTCTAAGTTATCAATATTTGGAATGGAAAAAGACAATGAGAAATGCACATATTGTGATAAATGTTTAATTCACTGTCAGGGTGCAGATGAGCCAATTGCAGGGGTAAAATGGAAATCTCACGAATGCGTATTATGTCTCAATTGTCAAACTATCTGCCCTGAAGATGTGATACACTTTAAATTTTTCCCGAAACAAGAATCGGTTGGAGCACTTTCGCCTGACTTGACACGAAGAAGATTGCTTATAAGTCTTGGTGCTGGCTTTACGCTTTTCCCGATAATTCGTGCAACGAGTGGTCTCGAAAAAAATTATAATCCAAAGTTAATTCGTCCACCCGGTTCATTGGAAGAAGAGGATTTCCTCTCACGATGTATAAGATGTGGTGAATGTATGAAGGTTTGCCCAACAAATGCCATACATCCAACTCTTACAGAAGCAGGCATAGAAGGAATCTGGACGCCAATAATGATTATGAGAATTGGGTATTGTGAAGATACTTGCGTTCTTTGCAGTCAGATATGCCCCACTGGTGCAATCTGGGAACTCGATGAGGAAACGAAAGTCGGAGACAAGGGTAAAAATCGTGTAAAAATTGGAACCGCTTTCATTGATAGAGGAAGATGTCTGCCTCACGCTATGGATACTCCCTGCATTGTTTGTGAAGAGCACTGTCCAACAGTGCCAAAATCAATTTATCTCAAAGAAGTAATTGTTAAAGACCGTGACGGAAACGATGTTAAATTACAGCAACCATACCTTGACCCGGAGGTTTGCTGGGGATGCGGGATTTGTGAATATGTTTGTCCCGTTAAAGATAATCCAGCAATATACGTTACAAATATTGGTGAAACAAGAGCACCAACAAAACGACTCATATTAAATCCTTAAACTTACTTTCTTTGAAAAGAAAGTAAGCAAAGAAACTTTTAAATTATAATTTATCACTAAATATGATTCCAAAAAATTATAAATCCAATACAAAACAATATATAATAAATTACATCTTACCTCCATACCAATTCAAAAAGAAAAGCGTTGTTCATTACCACATCCAAATTAATGACCAAAAGAAACACTTTGAATATGATATATACTTATCAAGGAAAAAAATAGAGAAATTCAATATAACTGATAATGCGGTGGAAAGATTAATAGAGACAAAATTAATCGACCTTCTCGACAGCGAGATTGAGGAATGTAAAAGAATAGCGATTGGAGATGATGATATAGAAAAATTTCTTTACAATCGAAAAATGGAAGCAATAATTAAAATTTTAAATGAAAAAGGAATCCTTAAAGGAGAAGAAGTGAACAGAGAACTTGAAAATATGGATATAATTAAATCAAAGAAATAATATTAATTTTTTGGAATACCTATATTAAATTTTAATAAAAGTGAAGCAAATAATACTCCAAGACCCGCTGATGTAATCAAATAAAATAAAGTAGTTTTAACTCCAATAATTTCTGCAATAGCACCCATTCCAATTAAAATAATACTTGCTGTCCCCCAGCAAAATCCCATCATCATACTCGAAATTGTGCTTATTTTATTCGGAAAGGTATTTTGTCCAAGAAAAATTACAACTGGAATTGCAGAATACAAAAAGAAAGCACCTATCGTTATAAAAATTAGAGAAATTAAACCATCGCTTATTAAATAAAGGTAAAAAACGGGTATTGGAATGGCAAATGAAAGAAGAATAACCAATTTTTCGCCGATTTTTTCTGATATATGCCCTCCTATAAGTCCACCAAGAGCCCCAGAACTATGCATAAGAAATAAAGTTATTCCCCCATACGCTACGTTTCTGCCTTTCTCTGCCAGATAGATTGGAATGAACGTGCTCAATCCGAGAATTATAAAGGCACGAATAATGGCTGTAATTATCAAGATTATTAAGACAAAAGATGCTCCATATAAAGTAAGATTATTATTTTCTGTAACTTCTGTTATTTTTTCTTTAGAAAAGGATTTATATAAAAATAAAGAAATTATGATACCTGGTAAAACAGCATAATAAATGGATTTGAGTCCACCAATTGCAACAACAGTCGAAATTAATAAAGCACCAACACCGATACCGATACTACCTCCAAAAACAAAAATAGACATACCAGAATTTTTCCTCACCCCACTTTTTATGTTAATCAAAGCAGCCGCCTGTGGATGAAATGCAGATACTCCTAAACCTCCAAAAAAAACAAAAAGTAGTAAAAGATAATAATTATTTGGAAAATCAATGCTACTCATAATAATTGATGCAGTTAATGGTCCTATTATGATTAAGAATGTCCTTCTTATTTTATCTGAAAGATATCCAAAAAATGGCTGTAAAAGTGATGTAGAGATACTTAAAGTAGAACTTAAAATAGCTGCCCTTGCAACGTTAAAGCGAAGTTTTACCATAAGAAGAGGCAAAACTGGTGCTAAAAATCCAGGGTATATATCTGTTATTAAATGACCAATAGCCAGCAGCAACACCTTTTTTCTGCTGAAATCAGTAATGAACTTTTCCAATGAGTTTTCCTTTTTTAAATATGTGATTGTTTGACGATAAAAAAATTTTATGCAATTTTCTTTAAAAAATCAATCCATTTTTAATTCTCATCAACCTTTTCAGTTAATTATCCCCATTATTCCTTTAAGGTATTCCGTTTCAGGAACATATATGTTAATTGGATGGTCAAATTGGTGGGATGTTTTTGAAATAATTCTAAAATCCCTTTTTGCGTTGCAAGATGCTTTGAACAATATCTTTTGAAAATTTTCCGAAGTTATATGAGGAGAACACGAAAAAGAAACCAAAATCCCTCCATCCTTTAGTAATTTCATCGCTTGAGTATTAATTTCTTTGTAACCTTTTTCTGCCTTTAATTGCGTCACCCTTTTAGGAGCAAATGCTGGTGGGTCAAGAATTATAATATCAAACTTTTCCGTCTCATTTCGCAAGTATTCAAAAACGTTTTCACATAAAAACTCTGCATTTTTTAAATTTTTTTTATTTAATTCGCAATTACTAATTGCAGTTTTAATTGCTTCCTTTGAATCATCGACAAAGGTTACAGACGCCGCTTCTCCTTCAAGAGCATTAATTCCAAAACCCCCACTATAACAAAAACAGTCAAGAACTTTTTTGCCCTTAGAGATTTTCCTTATTGTTTTTCTGTTTTCCCTTTGGTCGATATACCATCCTGTCTTATGACCATTAACTGGGTCGAACAAAAAGTATAGAT